>CAMWLB010000187.1 GCA_947174985.1 uncultured Lachnospiraceae bacterium
ATTCTATGAACGTATTGACTGATATAAAGGACAAATTTCCCATCGTTGACAGCAATTTTTACCAATGATATAATTTACTTATAAATTTTTTTGGATAATATGACGTAAAGTCAACTGCAAGCTGGAAGGGGTATGAAAATGTTTTACACAGTAGGAGAAATGGCAAAAAAGATGCAGATAGCGCCTTCCACGCTGCGTTACTATGACAAGGAGGGGCTTTTGCCTTTTGTGGAACGCTCTGACGGCGGGATTCGGATGTTTAAGGAGTCGGATTTGGAGTGGCTTGCCCTGATAGAATGTTTGAAAAAGACGGGAATGTCGATTAAAGATATCAAGAGTTTTGTGGATTTATGTGTGGAGGGAGATGCGTCAATTGACAGGCGGCTGGAGTTGATAAAGAAGCAGCGGCAGGCCGTGCTGGGGCAGATTGAGCAGCTTAAGGAAACGATAAAAGTGCTTGACTATAAGTGCTGGTATTATGAGGAGGCGCAAAAGGCAGGCACATGTGCGATACATAATGACAGAGAAGGGCTGAAACTTTAAGCAGTCCGGCGCGGAAAAAAACAGTTTCTGAAACAGGAGGAAACAGGAATGAAAGCATACAACCATCTGTATACGTCACTTGCTTTTTTTGAAGAATATCTGGACAGCATACAACTGAACAAAGATGGGAAGAGCCTTGTCAGGATTCACAGCAGCATTCATACGGCTGAGGAGATGCAGCAGCTTGCAGAGGATATCAAGAGGCTTTTACCCAATGCGGTTATTATCGGCTGCAGCACATCAAAGGTAATCTGCGAGGGTGATGTCGTGTCCGATGCATGTCTGGTTTCCATCACAGAGGTGGAGGACAGCGAATTGCGGCTGGGTATGTTTAGCTGCAAGGATTCGGCGGGAGCGGACAGGCCGGGAGAGTCGTTGTGCAGGGAAGTGGCGGATGCGCTGTTAACGGACGGAGAAGGGCTGCTGCTGGTATTTTTTCCGGTGTCCTACTACAGGACGGCTAAATTTGTCTGGCATATGAATAACCGGTATCCGGCGCTTAAGATGATAGGCGGCGTTGCCTATGTTGAGGCGGGTGTGCAGGAGACGGATGGCAGGGCGTATGTCCTGGCAGACACACAGGTGTCTTCCACTGATATGGCTGCGGTTTTGATAAGCGGTTCTGCCCTGTCTGTGTATGAAAATGCCATCTGCGGTGTGGAGAGTGTGGGGAGAAGCTATGAAGTGACCAAGGTGCATGAGCATTATCTGGATGAGATGGAGGGCGAGGATGCCGCCGGCTGGTATGAGAATCTGCTTGGTGTGGAGGAGCTGAGAAGGGACCCGCTTCTGGCAGGCATATTCCCTTTGGTTCGGGAGGATTTTTCGCAGATTGCCTATAATCTGATTTATGAGCCTTTCGAGATACTGCCGGAGCCATGGAAATCAGAACAACGCAGCCGGCTCAATTTCTTTACGGAGCTTGCGCCGGGAATGAAATTTTCTCTGAGTTATTTTGACCCGCAGAAGATTGTCAGCCAGTTGAGTGAGGTATACAAGGATTTAAGAGAGAAGCCGGTGGAGGCGATGTTTGCCTATGAGTGCCTCTCAAGGAGCTGGATACTGCATGACTGTGCAAAATGGGAGGTCAGCCAGTTTTTTACCACAAATATGAGCGGCGCCATGCTGTCCGGTGAAATTATCAATATAGGCGGCAAAAATACATATGCAAACTCCACCTTTGTGGTCGCCGGACTCTCAGAGAATCCGAATGCAAGGCTGGTTTTGAAGAGTAAGTCCTTAAAGAATACTTCGGTATTGCAGCACAACAATGTGCAGATGATAAATTACCTGCTGAAGATGGGAAATAAACAGCTTAACAAACAGTTGAGTGATCAGCAGGAAAAGATGAAGCAGGCGATGTTTTACTGTTCGGAGCTGGGGCTGGACAACCAGACGCAGTATCTGTTTGACTGCGAGAGCATCAATCTGGACAAGATTGCGATTTTTACCCTGAAGAATGAGAGAATTATGCGGCTGTTTATGGGAAACAGCATGTTTATGGACGAACTGAAGGGTCTGTATGAGGATGTGGGAAAGAGGTTCTTTGGAAAGAAACTGCATTTTTACAGCTATGGCGACTGTTCCCTGCTGATTGCGGCGGAGAGCCATATGGAGGATGAAGCGTTTATTTCCTGCATGAAGGAAGTGTTTGATTATTTAAACGGCGTCAGCTATAAGGATTTTGTGTTCTCCTATCAGGGCGCGGTGGTTCTGCGGGAGAGGGAGCCGTTGCAGAAGGCGGAGGCGGCGCTCCAGTATGGTATCAAAAATAAAATTTCTTTTGTGCTCTACAGCGAGATGCCGGGTGAAGTGCTCAGCGTGAAAGAGGAGATGCATATGCTGCAGACGCTGCGTGAAGCGTTGGTGCAGGATAGAGTCGTTCCTTATTTCCAGGCAATTCATGACAACCGCACCGGAAAGGTTGGCATGTATGAGGCGTTGCTGCGTATTCAGGATGCGCAGGGCAATATTTATCAGCCGGGACGCTGTCTGCCCGTGGCAAAGGATTACAATCTCTACGAATCCATGTCCATCATCATGATTAAAAAGGTGATGGAGATGTTCCTTGACAAGAACATTGCCGTGACTGTAAATCTCAATGTACAGGACATCTATGATAGGGATATGCTGCGTATGATATTCCACTATCTGAAGGAAGCAAAGCATCCCGAAAACTTTATTTTCGAGCTGGTGGAGAGCGAGGAAATCAGGGATTATCAGTTTATTAAGCAGTTTGCGGACAGCGTGCATGAGTATGGCGCGAGGATTGCCATTGATGACTTCGGAAGCGGCTTTTCCAATATGCTGCATATTATACGGATAGACGCTGATATTTTGAAAATAGACGGAGAAATTATTAAGGAGATCTGCTGTGATAAAAACTGCCGTGAGTTTGTGGAACTGATAAATGACTGGTGTACAAGGCAGGGCAAAGAAGTAGTGGGCGAGTATGTGGAAAACGAGGCAATCCAGAAGGTGATGGAGGAAATCGGCATAGCGTATTCGCAGGGCTTCTACTTTGCAAGGCCGCAGCCGTGGAAAGAGGAAATATGATAGCTTTAATTGTAGCGTATACAAAAAACAGAGTGATTGGCAATAAAGGAAAGATTCCATGGCGGATTAAAGGGGAGCAGAGGCGTTTCCGCGAACTGACGACGGGCAATGTCGTCATCATGGGGCGCAAATCCTACGAGGAAATCGGACGCCCTCTGCCAAACCGTTTTACAGTGGTGGTGTCAAATACGGCAAGCTTTGAGGCGGAAAATTGTACCACGGCTTCTTCGTTAGAGCAGGCGGTGGAAAAGGCGAAGAGCCTGCAGCCTGGGAAGCACATCTATATTTCCGGCGGTGCAGGGCTGTATGGGGAAGCCATTGCGCTTGTGGAAAAGATGTACATCACGGAAATCGAGGCGGAAATAGAGGGCGATACCTTCTTTCCGGCATTTGATGAGACACAGTTTACAAAGGAAATTGACGAGAGGGTGGAAGGAGAAATTCCTTTCACCTATGTAACGTATACGAGGGAGGCTTGAGATTGTGACAAAAGTATTTATTGACGGCAGCGAGGGAACGA
This sequence comes from uncultured Lachnospiraceae bacterium, assembly GCA_947174985.1. Classification (GTDB taxonomy): domain Bacteria; phylum Bacillota; class Clostridia; order Lachnospirales; family Lachnospiraceae; genus Acetatifactor. The sequence continues at coordinate 3,620 of CAMWLB010000187.1, forward strand.
CAGGGCTTCGGATTAACGAGCGTTTTGCAGGCAGGGAGGATATCAGCCTGCTTACCATAACGCCTGAGCTGCGAAAGGATTTGAACGAGCGGAAACGCCTGATAAACAAGTCCGACATTACGTTTTTGTGTCTGCCGGACGACGCGGCAAGGGAGGCTGTTTCCCTTGTGGAAAATGAGAATGTAAGAATTATCGATGCATCCACTGCCCACCGGACAGAAAACGGCTGGGCATATGGTTTTCCTGAACTTGCGCCTAAGTTTCGGGAAGCGGTGCGAACCGGAAAGAGAGTGGCCGTGCCGGGCTGCTACGCATCCGGCTTTATTGCGATGGTGTATCCGCTGATACAGGAGGGAATCATAGCGGCGGACTATCCCGTCTCTGCATTTGCCATATCCGGTTACAGCGGAGCGGGCAAAAAGACCATTGCGGAATATGAAAAGGAAGGGCGTCCGTCAGAGCTTGACGCGCCCAGAGAATATGCGCTCAGTCAGCAGCACAAGCATCTGAAGGAGATGAAGGCAGTCACGGGGCTTGCACAGGAGCCCTTGTTTTCCCCTGTTATCTGCGACTATTACAGCGGGATGCTGGTGTCTCTTCCTCTTTATGCAAATTTGCTCTCAAAATGTGCAGGTCTGAAAGAGCTTCACAGCTTTTTTACGGACTACTATGCGGATGAGCCCTTTGTCCGTGTAATGCCTTTTGGCGCAGAGGCGGAGAGTAATGGTTTTCTGGCGGCTAATGCAAGGAGCGGCTGGGATGGCATGGAAATCTATGTGACCGGCTGCGAGAACAGACTGGTAGTCTCCACGCGCTTTGACAACCTCGGCAAAGGCGCTTCCGGCGCCGCCGTGCAGTGCATGAACATTATGCTTGGACTGCCGGAGGATACGGGGCTTAAGCTTTAATAGCCAAAGGAGAAGCCTGACATAGTGAAATGATATGTATTTTCCCTTGTTTTTGCCCTCATGGGTATTTTACAAGGGAAAAACTCTTTTATAAAAAAGCTTGAGGTATCCAGATTTGTAGATGTTTGCTAAACTACAGATATAGAATTAGAAAAAGGAGACCGATTTATGGACTATAGCAGAAAAATAGCAGAGCGTTTATGGAATATGCCGGATAAAGGTGAACTGGAAAGCCACCGTGAGGAAACCTTTATGGATGATGTTATCCAGAAGAATCATATTGAAAAAGAATTACTCTCTAATCTGGAGGGGATAAAAACCGTATTTGACGGCGGGGCAGGCTGTGGCAGATTTTCCATTCTTCTTGCAAAACAAGGTTGTGAAGTGACGCATTTTGACATTTCACAGCCTATGATAGATAAGGCAAAAGAATTGGCGGAGAAAGCAGGCGTTCTTGACAAAATAACCTTTGTAAAAGGGGCCTTAGAGGATTTGGAGGCTTTCGAAGACAAATCGTTTGATATGGTCATTTCTTTTGACGCACCCATTTCCTATACCTATCCGAATCAGGAACATGTTATCAGTGAGTTGGTGCGCATTTGCCGCAAACGTATTATCCTAAGCGTGTCGAGCCGCCTGGGATATCTTCCATACTTGGCAAATCCGATTCAAAAGAACCAATTTATCTTAGATGAAAATTGCAGTGATCCTTTTGTGAAATGGTGTATTGAAAATAAAGCAAATGCAGTTGAATCTTTCCGTTTCAATAAAGAAGTTGTCGAGAAGCTGTGGGCGAATGGGCTTATGGGTGGTGACGATGAAATTGCCGAGTACGAAAAGGGCGGTACACCGTGGTGTATTACCTACACTTTTATGCCGGATGAATTGGAAAATATATTGAAACAGCTTGGGGTAAAAAATATTAAACTGGCAGGTCCCGGCGCATACGCAAGGACACTTCCCAATGAATTACTGGTAAAAATCATGAATGACCCGCAGCAGCGTCTGGATTTTCTGGATTTTTGTTATTGGTACGATTCCAATCCCTTCGTATGCGGCATGGGAAAGGATAACTTGTTGGCAAAAGGGGAAATTTAGGAGACGTCATGGAGTACTATAGAGATGAAACAATTACAGTCAGAGATATGGAATATTCTGACGCGGAGATTATCACGGCAGAGGAAATTGCACAAGGATGGCATGCAGAGGCTTCAAAGTATTATACCCGCTTAAAGGATGCCGCAGAGGGACGTGCGGTTGCGTTGACGGCGGAATACAGGGGGAATGTGGCGGGATATGTGAACGTATATCCCCACAGTACATGTGGGGCGTTCGGCGGAAAGGGTTATCCGGAAATCGTCGATTTCGGCGTTTTGGAAAAATACAGACGGCATGGCATTGGCACGAAACTGATGGACGTGGCAGAGGAAATTGCAGCAAAGTATGCTGATACGGTTTATCTGGGAGTGGGACTTCACAGCGGATATGGAAGCGCCCAGAGAATGTATATCAAACGTGGCTATCTGTTCGATGGTTCAGGCGTATGGTATCAGGACAAGGTCCTAACTCCCTACACACCCTGCTGCAATGACGACGATTTGGTTTTGTATTTATCTAAAGAATTAAAAAAGTCTGCAAATAAAAAGTCAAGTAGAAATTGATGAACTTTGAAAATTTT
>CAMWLB010000188.1 GCA_947174985.1 uncultured Lachnospiraceae bacterium
CTCGCTCCCCCCTCCGCCGTCGTTTTATCCTCCTTACTGCGTTCCACGATTTTTTGAGTATCCTCTTCCTGTGTATCGTCAGTTTTGTCTTAGTGATTTGTTGTCTCCTTCGCCTTCGGTTTCTCCTCCGGTTTCGCTTCCTCCTTGATTGTCGCCTCCGCCTTCTTTTTCATTTCCTCCTGTATTTCCGCTTCCATTGCCGCCGGTACTGCTTCCGCTGTTTTCAGTACCATTACCGGATTCGTTTCCATTGCTGGTTTCGTCTCCGTCTTCGTTTCCGTCTCCTCCGGTCTCATTGCCGCCTTCTTCTGTTTCGCTTCCTGTTATCGGGATAATTACTTCTTTCATCAAGCCGCAAGCTTCACACAAATAAACCTTCTTACCAGGTTCTGTATCGGTAGGCTCCTTGCTACTCACTTCAATCCATTCTGCCGTATGCCTATCCTCTGTATCTCCGTCACTATATTCTCGCCAATGTATATCCCCATCTTCTTTCTTAGCAGGTATATCTTCACCATCAGGACGACGAAATACTGCATAAAGCGTAGTTCTTTCCATAACACCAGCATTTTTCAAGTCAGCCAAATTTACAATACTTCCATCGGACCTCTCCCACCCGACAAACACACGGTTTTCTTTCGTCGGTGTGGCCGGTTCCTGCAGCCATGTACTGGAAAACAAATATTGTTCATTCCAGACTTCGTTTCCATCCATAAACCGGAAACGGTAATAAGAAAATTCTTTTTCATATACCCCATCTTTCAAAAAAGCATCCACCAATGGGAAACTAAAACCACTTCCATCCACAATATATGCCGCCTCATATGTATCCAAGTCCTGAATGGCACAGCTATAGGAAAACTTATTTCCTTCTATCTTCGTATTCGTCAGTGGCACAATTTCATCCGGCCGCTCCCCTGTATTATGCCCTTCTTTCCACAGCCAAAGCGCAAGATTGGATGTGTCAGGCAGGTCTCCGCCATTGGTGTAGCCATTCATAATAATGCTGTAATTTATCGTAGAACGGATAACCTCCGAGCGCACATGATGGCATTTTGTACACTCATAGGTTTTCTCCCCGGGTTCTGTATCTGTGGGCTGTTTTACTACCTTTCCTTCTCCCTCCGTATGCACTTCCATATTTTTCTTTTCACCACAGGTACATTCCACCCAGTGAAAAACATCGTCTGCATTCGCCTCCCATGTACTCGCCTCCGGATGCGAATAGACAGCATAGAGCGTTATTGGCTCGTCGGACTTCATATCCATGGAAAAATTCCCTTCCAATGTCCTCCAGTTTTGAAACGTATGCTTCTCATACACCGGGGCAGAAACGCGCATGCTCTGGCTGATACGATTAAAAGACTCCCCTTCTCCAAGATATAATTCCCTGCAGACATGGTCTACGCTGATAAGCAGAACCCGATTCAGCGTATCCTCATAAGTTTTCGGTTGCTGCGGCGTCGAATCATACGGTATGTTGCGCGACCAGCAATACTCTGTAATCGCTTCATTTGCAAGTTTATTGCGCACATTCAGACATATCTGCTTCAAATCCTCTGCCGGCTCCACTTCAACCCGCCAGACAATCACATTCCCGTCCATAAAATAAGTCATATTTTCAGCAGGTATCGGCTTCTCCACTCTTGAATCGCCGGTTCCATGTACAGTATGCCCACCCAAAATGAGACTATCCGGCATCCCCTCACCCTCATAGCCATCCAGCGTCAGACGTTCTATCACAATAATCTTATCGCCCTCCGCAAAAACTTCGAGTGGCAGTGCCCCTGACACAAGACCTACGGTTAGTATCATACTCAGAAAAACAGCAGCAAATTTCTTCCATGCCTTCCTCAAAGACTTGACTTTTTTCATCGCGCCACCTCTTTTTAGCTAAATAAACCAAAATAGTATAATAAGGTTACCATAGATTTATGGAAAAAACAAGATTTCTGTGCCTTGACTAACATTGTTTCACGTAGTAAAATGTAAATTAATCAGTAACCATATAAGAGGCAGCAGACTGCCGTCATCCAAGTCATGCAACGATACCTATTTTATGCGTTGCCTATTTTTGTTATACGGCCATAAAATGTACAATGCAGAGGCAGTTTTAGACGAACAGTTGCCACAATTATTTCCAGAAAAACTATGGCATACAACAAGGAGGAACGGGAAATGTCCAAAAAATTAAACAAGTATCGAATCAAGGAACGTCTGGTGCATGCCTTTGTCATTGCAACCGGTATTCCGGCAGTAGTCGCAGTAATGGCACTGGCTACTTTAATTGTCGTTGCCGTTATCTATGCAGGCGCGCTGCGTGACTACGGATTTGCACAGGGCGATGTCGGCAAAACGATGGCATATTTTGCAGAGGCAAGATCTGCTCTGCGGGGCGCTATCGGCTTCGACGATGAAGCCTTTATTGAAAACATGATAACTATACATGATCAGAACGTAGAGAAATTTACGCAGAGCTTTGCGGATTTAGAGAGTGTCATGGTATCCGACGCAAACAAAGAAATCTACCGCAACATTTCTAATAATTTAACTGCTTATTGGGCGCTTGACAAAGAAATTCTGGAATTAGGAGCCACTTCTGATGAGGAACGTTCCAAACAAGCACAAGACAAGGCCTCGTCGGAGCTTAAGCCCTTGTTTGAAGCAGTCTATAACGACCTGGAATCCATTATGGACATTAAAGTTGAACGCGGAGACAGTCTTTCCAACACCATGATGTTCGTGTGCATCGCGCTTGTTGCCGTCATTGTCGTGGTCATCATATTATCCATTGTACTTTCCATTCGTTTAGGTAAAAATATTGCAGACGGCATTTCTAAACCGCTGATTCAACTCGGCGACAGACTGGAAAGCTTTGCTAAGGGCGACTTGTTCAGTCCATTCCCGACAGTGGATACCAATGATGAGGTTGCCGATATGATAGCTTCCGCAAACGATATGGCGAAATCTCTCGATTTTATCATCTCGGATATGGAGTATATTTTAGGCACAATGGCGGACTCCGACTATACCGTAAGGTCAAAGGACGGTTCCCGGTACATAGGCGATTTCAAACAGCTCTTTGATTCTGCCAAGAAATTAAGAGACTGCATGGTAAGCACCTTACATTTTATCGAAGAATCTTCCATGCAGGTTTCAGCAGGCTCCGGTAATCTTGCCGAAACTTCCGTCAGCATTGCGGAAGGCGCCACTGAGCAGGCAAGCGCCGTTGAAGAGCTTCAGGCGATGATTACAACGATTGCCGAAGCTGCCGGTACTGCAGCAAATTCCGCAGAGAATGCTTACCACCAGTCACAGGAATACGCTGATGTGGCAGACCGCAGCAGTGCAGACATAAAAGAAATGGTGGAAGCAATGGACCGTATCAATGAAGCTTCCCAGAAAATCGGAAATATTATTTCGGAGATTGAGAGCATTGCCTCTCAGACAAATCTGCTCTCCCTGAACGCTTCCATCGAGGCAGCACGTGCAGGAGACGCAGGGCGCGGTTTCTCAGTCGTGGCAGACCAAATCAGACAGCTTGCAGAACAGAGCAGCAAATCTGCCGTAGACACCAGAACCCTGATTGAAGGCGCTATGCAGGAAGTTGAAAACGGAAGCAAAGTTGCTGACCGTGCCGTGGCGTCCATCGGCACTGTAGTAGAAGGTATCCGGAAGGTTGCCGATTCCTCCAAGGAACTGAGTGTTATTTCCACCAGCCAGGCAAATACCATGAAAGAGGCAGAGGAAGGAATCAGTCAGATTTCCGATGTTATCCAGACCAACGCAGCCGTTGCAGAGGAATCTTCTGCAACCAGCCAGGAGTTGTCCGCACAGGCAGCTTCACTGGACGCCCTGATTGCCAAGTTTACTTTACCGGCTTAAGCAGAACACTAAGCTTTACCGTCGATATGTGTATAATGAAGCCCTCAGTGCCGGAAACGGCACCGAGGGCTTTTATCATATCCTCTGCATTATCCATATCTTTGCTACTCCACTCTTTTTGCAACTACCACAAGACGCCCGTCCTCTTCGTGGTAAGCACAAGTAGAAAGTGTCAAAAAGGTATCGCCGTATTCCGCCGTAACTCCGGTTTCATACAGCGCCGCACTCTTGATATTGTCATAAAAGTAAGTAAACTCTTCCTGTGTTTCCGCCTCATAAAAGTCATAATACCGAAATCCGTCTTCCTCTGCATCATAGACCCTTGACAAAAACACCGCCACGATTTCATAGGTGCGCTCCTCATACAGCGTATCAAAACGGATTGTGGAATGTTCCCGATAGAAGTCCTCCTTCTTATACAAGTCCAAATCGCCGAACATGGAGCCGTCCTTCATATTATGCCCATAGATGACGAAATTGTCTGACGGTGAATTCACATCTGCAATGTCTTTGACAAACAGGCAGCCATACTTATCTTCTCTCCCATAAAAATCATGACTTAAATAATAATCATTGTCACTGCACTGCATGACAGGATAATCAATTTTCATGTCCGCAATGGAAAGCCAGCCCACAAGGTCATGATTTTCCTCATATAAATCGGCAAGACCCGAAAGCATCCGGGGATTTGGCGGTATGTCCATTGCTTCTCCTGCCGTCCCATCCTCAGCCGCTCCTCCACCAGAAGCTTCCACCGTACCCTGCACATTTTCCCAGCGCCTTTCACCCATGGCAGCCTGCTGCTGTCTGTGGCGAAAAGACAAATAGTATGTCCGGCATACCTGAACCAGACACACTATTGTACACAACAACAATACTGCCCTTATCAGACGCAGTATTTTTTTCTTTTTCATAGCACCTCCATGTCAGCTTCATACCAGAAAACAGGTCACGCCTACATAGCATACGTAAACGGCAAGAAGCGCAACGCCCTGATAACGTTTAAACTTGGAAGCAATCAGTGCCGGCACTACCGCAATCAGACCTACCAAAAGACAGGCAGGCAAATCGACTCTCGCCGCTGCCGCCGTTATAGGAAGCGCCTGACCGGAAATCAGTGCACTGAGCGGTAGAATCAAGGTCAAATCCAGTATATTGGCGCCCAGAATATTTCCGAGAGACAGGGAAGACTGCTTCTTAATCACCGCCGTTACGGTCGTGACAAGCTCCGGCAGGGAGGTTCCGACTGCAACCAGCGTCACACCGATGACCCTCTCAGAAACACCGGCATAAGTCGCCAGCACACTGCCGTTATCTACCAGCAGCCTTGCGCCTACCACAATGCCAACCGCGCCCACAACAAATTTTATCAGGTTAATCAGTACCTCATTTTTGGTTGGCTTATCTTTCTTTTTTTCCGCCTGCTCTCCCCCGCCCTTCATGGCCGTGAGAGCGGATTTTACGTTTTCTACGATAAAAACAAAGAATATCACTATCAGAAGCAGAGAAACCGGAAGCGTTATCTTTCCAAAGAATCCGCCCACTAAGAGGATACCTGTTGCAAGAAGCATGAGGACGGATTTTAGCAGATAATCCTTTCTCTTTATCACCGCCGGCATGCACAGCAGGGAGATTGCCATTATCAGACCGATATTGGCAGTTACGCTGCCGACCGCGTTTCCGATGGACATCTCCACCTTTTTCTGCACCGCCGCCATAACTGATACCAGCATCTCCGGCAGTGTCGTTGCAAGGCTTACTATCGTCGCTCCCACAATCAGCTTCGGCACGCCGCTTACTTCCGCAATCCACGACGACGCATCCACAAAATAGTCGCCGCCTTTTACAATCAATACAATTCCTACTATGAATAATACAATCGCCAATGCAATTTCCATGGTCATCCATGCCTTTCTCTTTTTGTTTTTTCTGCGCTGACACAGTCCAAAGCGCTTTCGTCAGAAAGCAGCATTTCCTCCACAATGCGGGCTGCACAGGCAATCAGACGGGGACAGGGGCGCGATGCATAATAAGCGGCATCCCTCACAGAGGGAGCCGCGCTCTCTTCCCGTCCTTCGATTCCCAAAAGCTCCCTGCAGATGATACTGCCGTTTACTTCTTTGAAAGCATCCGCCATCTGTCTGGTCTTTTCGTAAATCCGCTTTTTTGCCTCTTCCTCCGCAGAGTCGCTGTTGCCTTCCTTTAAACCGAGCAGCAG
>CAMWLB010000189.1 GCA_947174985.1 uncultured Lachnospiraceae bacterium
TGAGGACGCCGTAGACGAGGAAGCGTATTACGAGGCGGAATCGGAGGAAGCAGTTTACGATGAGGACGCCGTAGACGAAGAAGTCTACTATGAGGCGGAAGCGGACGGGGCATTTTACGGTGAGGAAGTAGTAGAGGAAGAAGAGTACTACGAGACGGAATCAGATGCAGAGGGGTATGATGAAGAAATCTACTATTATGAAGATGATTCTGCGGAAGCATATGGCGATGAAGAACCTGTAGAAGTTTATTACGAAGCGGAGGACGGCGAATCTCTTTACGACGATCTTTATGAAGAGGATGAAGAAGAGGAGGAAGAGCAGGAAAAGATTCTTCCATGGAGCGCCATGTCCGACAAGAATTTCTTCCAAAAACTGTGGTATTCCCTTGTGCATATGAGCACAATGGATAAGGTGGTTACAACAACGGGGATTTTAGTGCTGGTGCTGGCACTGGTGACGGGGGCGGTTTATGTCAGCGCACGGGCGGTTGACCAGGAAGTAGCTTCCTATGACACGGTGGGTTCACAGCTTGATAATATTACTGTTATAGGGGAGCATGGTCTGACTGCGGTTGCCGATGCGGAGATGGCAAGGATATCCGCGGCGAACGCGATTGCTGAGGAAGAGGAGAACAATAACGAATACGAGGAGAACGAATATACAAAAGAAGTAACAGTTTCCTTGAATATGACTTCCATAGAAAAGGATTTAAAGATAAAGTTTGTCAACAGCAAGACAAACCGTCTGGTGCCCAACGTTCCTTTTTCTGTCACGGTGACAACGCCTGGCGGAAAAACAGAAATCTGGTCGGATGACGATATGGACGGCATTATCTATAAGGCGGGAATTACCCCGGGTGACTATTCCGTATCCATCAATGCTTTGACGGACGAAAAGTATGCAGACTATAAGCTTCCGGATTCAGCACAGAAGGTAACGGTGAAAAAAGAGATAGCCTATGAAAAGGTAGAGGTTGCCGATGAAATAAAGAAAGAGTCGGAAATCGATGTCAAGAAAGAGGACACGAAAGAGAATGAGACGACTGTGGAATCCGTCCTGCAGGATACGGTAGGCTGGGTGGAATCTACTCAGACAGTGGTGGATTCTGTATATACGGCCGTTCCCAAGAGTCAGATTCCCGACCCGCTGGCAACGGCGAAAAGTATGGTGTTTATGCGGACTTCGGAAGTGAGTGGCGACGAACCGAATCCAAGTCCTTCTACAGATCCTGATTCTGTGGTAGACCCAACACCAAGCCCCACTCCAGATCCTGGCACTTCTCCAGAGCCGAGTACGTCTCCGGACCCCACCACTTCTCCGGAAACACCAACAGTTACGGGAGTTAAGCTGGATAAAACAGAGATGGCTTTGAAAGAGGGAGAAACAGGGAAGTTATCTGCAACGGTAGAACCTGCAGAAGTAAAGGATGCAGATATTACCTTCTCATCATCGAATACGGATATTGCAACTGTCAGCAGTGATGGTACTGTTACGGCGGTAAAGGCCGGAGAAGCAACCATTACGGTTACGGTAACCTCTCCTGCTACAAGCGAGAGCAAAACAGCTACCTGCAAGGTAACTGTAGCAGCATCACAAAAGCCGGTCATTACCTTAGACCAGTCTGAATTGACACTGGAAAAAGATAAAGAAGCGACATTGAAAGCAACTGTCACAGGTGCCGATGCAGACAAACAGGCAGTCACGTTTTCTTCTTCCGATGCAACTGTGGTAACCGTGGATAAGGATGGTAAGCTGAAGGCTTTGAAAGCAGGTACGGTAACCATTACCGTTACATTGGATGCAGACAAGACAATAAAAGCAGAATGTAAGGTTACGGTCACAGAAGATACCCGCACCCTGACGCTCAGCACAGCGGCACTTTCTATGGCAGTGGGTGTGGAACAGGAAGTGAAAGCGACGATTGGCAATTCCGTGACGGGGGCTGTGATTTCCGGCACGATTACGGCGAAAAGCGATAATGAGGCGGTGGCAATAGTTACCGTGGGCAAGACGGAGAACGGAGTCGCCACAATTAAAATCACGCCGAAGGCAACAGGAACCGCAAAGATAACGGTGGGTATCTTAGAAGCCGATGGAAAGACACAGGCAGCCGTGACACAGGTTTTGACGGTGACAGTTGGAAACGGCACCATAACGTTAAATAAGACAACCATAGGCGTGCTGGCGGGTTCTACGGGCGAGCTTTCCGCCACGGTAACCAGTACCAACACGAATGCAAAAATTACTGTCACAAGCTCTAATGACAAGATAGCGACAGCGACGGCTTCCGGCACGGTTGCGGGCGGAAAGACCACCATAAAAATTGTTGTGACAGGCGTGGCGGCAGGTACAGCGACCATTACTGTGAGTCATACGGATGGAGGTGTGGCAACCTTTACGGTAACAGTCGGCGGCAAGGATACGGTCATTTATGCCGGCAATGATAAGAACAAACCATATCTTGTTTTGAGAGATGGAAAATATGTGAACGCAACCTATGAGGATTATTACAATACGTCTATTACTACTTTTTACGTAAAGGAAAGTGACGTAATAAAGTACACAGGCTGGCAGACGATTAACGGCAAGCTGTATTACTATGACGCAAGCGGAAAGTATGTGACGGGTGAGCAGGTAATACAGGGCGCGAAGTACACCTTTGCGAGCGACGGCTCCCTTGTGGTTGGTAACGGCGCTTTTGGTATCGATGTATCCAAGTGGAATGGCACGATAGACTGGAATGCAGTGAAAAACTCCGGTGTAAATTATGTCATTATCCGCTGCGGTTACAGAGGTTCTTCGTCAGGTGCGCTGGTCGTAGACCCTAAGTTTGAAGCCAATATAAAGGGTGCAACGGCGGCTGGTCTGAAGGTCGGTGTTTACTTCTTCTCACAGGCGGTCAATAACAGCGAAGCAGTGGAAGAAGCCTCCATGGTGCTGGAGTTGATTAAGAATTACAAAATTTCCTATCCGGTATTCCTTGATGTGGAGGCGTCAGGAGGCAGGGCGGACGGCATCAGCATCGAGGCCAGAACAGATGTCATCAAGACCTTCTGTCAGACGATTCAGAACAATGGGTACACGGCGGGCGTTTATGCGAATAAAAACTGGCTTACCACCAAGATTGACACAAGCAAGCTGAACCAGTACAAAATCTGGCTGGCGCAGTATGCGTCGGCGCCAACCTATACGGGAAGGTACGACATGTGGCAGTATAAATCAACCGGAAAAGTGACGGGTATCAGCGGCGACGTTGACTTAAACTGGAGCTATCTGGGATACTGATTTCAGAAATATAACAATGCTTTATTTTCTCGCAAGAGAGAATAAAGCGGGAAAGGATTGCATTTGATTATGAGAACTTATCTGGTAACAGGAGGAGCGGGCTTTATCGGTTCCAATTACATTCACTACATGTTTAAAAAGTATGGCGACGACATTCGTATTGTCAATGTGGATGCACTGACCTATGCAGGAAACCTTGAGAATCTGAAGGATATTGAGGGCAGAAGCAATTACAGCTTTGTGAAGGCTGATATCTGCGACAAGGAAGCTATTCGCCGCGTATTTGCCGAAAACGACATTGACAGGGTGGTGCATTTTGCGGCGGAAAGCCATGTGGACAGAAGTATCCGCAATCCCGAGGTGTTTGTGCAAACGAATGTTTTGGGAACGGCAGTTATGTTAAACTGTGCAAAAGAAGCGTGGGAGCTTCCTGACGGAACCTTTAAGGAGGGCAAGAAGTTTTTGCATGTATCAACGGATGAGGTGTACGGTTCCCTGCCAGACGATGACAATGCGTTCTTTTATGAAACCTCGCCCTATGAGCCGCACAGCCCCTATTCAGCCAGCAAGGCGAGTTCGGACATGCTGGTAAAGGCTTATATGGACACCTATCATTTTCCGGCTAATATTACCAACTGCTCCAATAATTACGGACCTTATCAGTTCCCTGAAAAGCTGATTCCGCTTATTATCAACAATGCCCTTTCGGGGAAAAAGCTTCCGGTATACGGTGACGGAAAAAATGTCCGCGACTGGCTTTACGTGGAGGATCATGCCAAGGCAATCGACATGGTACAAGAGCAGGGCAGGCTGTTTGAAACCTATAATATCGGCGGACACAATGAAAAGCAGAACATCGAGATTATCAACATTATTCTGGAGACTCTGACAGAGATGCTGCCTGACACCGATGCGAGAAAAGCACATATCACAAAGGATTTAATTACCTACGTAGAAGACCGCAAGGGACACGACAGGCGCTATGCCATCGCACCGGATAAGATTAAGGCGGAAATCGGCTGGTATCCCGAGACCATGTTTAAGGACGGCATCAAAAAGACGATAGCATGGTACTTCGAGCACGAGGACTGGATGAAAAATGTGACAAGCGGCGATTATCAGAAGTATTACAGCGACATGTATGAGACAAAATAAACCGCACCATATACAAATGCAAGGGAACGGTCGGGGCCGTTCCCTTTTTTCCATATTTCGGTATGCAATTCCCCCCAAACATGCTATAATAATCAGTAAAGCGGTAAAGTCGTAAAAGCATAAAGCTGTGACAGCTTTACCCCATAACAAATAAAAGGAGTACATCTATGAAAGGAATTATACTGGCCGGAGGCTCCGGCACCAGACTGTATCCGTTGACAAAAGCAATATCCAAACAGATTATGCCGGTGTACGACAAACCGATGATATACTATCCTCTTTCCATTTTGATGCTTGCAGGCATCCGTGAAATTCTGATTATTTCCACACCGCGGGATTTGCCGGTGTTTGAAGAACTCTTAGGAGACGGGGAACAGCTTGGCATGAAACTGTCCTATGCGGTGCAGGACAAGCCGAGAGGACTTGCGGACGCCTTTATTATCGGAGCGGATTTTATCGGCACGGACAGGGTTGCGCTGGTTCTGGGAGATAATATTTTTTATGGGCAGAGCTTTTCACGGGTGTTGCGGGAAGTGGCATCGCGGGAGAAGGGGGCAACTATCTTTGGCTATTACGTAAGAGATCCGAGGGAGTATGGTGTGGTAGAATTCGACGAGAACGGCAAAGCGCTGTCTATCGAGGAAAAGCCGGAGAACCCGAAGAGCAATTATGCGGTGCCCGGGTTGTATTTTTATGACAATGACGTGGTGGAAATTGCCAGAAATGTGAAGCCCTCTGCGAGAGGAGAAATTGAAATCACAAGCATCAATAACGAGTATCTGCAGAGGGGAACCCTGCATGTAGAAACCCTTGGAAGAGGTTTTGCGTGGCTGGATACGGGCAACCACGATGCACTTTTGGACGCCTCTGATTTTGTGGCGGCTTTCCAGAAAAGACAGGGACTCTATATTTCCTGTATTGAGGAAATTGCGTACAAGCGGGGCTTTATTACAAAGGAACAGCTTTTGAAACTGGCGGAACCCTTAATGAAAACCAATTATGGGCAATATCTGGTAGAGGTTGCAAATGGACTCTAAATTAAAGCGACTGACAATTTTAGCAGCTATTTCGGTAGGGCTTTTGATTGTTCTGACGGTACTGCTTTTGAACAGTCCTTCCAAGCAAGGCAATTATGAAGCGACGGAGCCGTCTGAGACGACACGGCCCAGTACGGGAGCCGTATTTGAAAACGGACAGATAGGAAATGATTTGTCTGCTTTTATGCGGGATGAAACTTTTTTTGACGAGGAAGAAAACGAATTTCTGGAAAATCTGAAAAATGAGCAGAACCGCCTTTCCTTGATTGTTACCTCCGTGGAAAAAGATTTGCGTATTCAGATTGTGGACAGCGACAATCAGCCCGTGAGCGGCGAAAGCTTTTTTGTGACGCTTAAGGGTATGGGCGATTACAAGGACCTGGATAAAGATGGAATTATCTATATCGGAGATTTGGCGGCGGGCGATTACGAGGTGTCCTTAAAGCCCATAGAGGGCTATAAAGTGCCGTCCGGCACTACGAAAGTCAGGGTGAAGGACAAAGTAGAATATCTGGTAATTGAGGATATTTCCCTTCTGATTAAGACGGAGGAAGAAATTGACGCGGAGGCGGAGGATACCGCACAGGTGGTGGAC
>CAMWLB010000190.1 GCA_947174985.1 uncultured Lachnospiraceae bacterium
CTATATCGGACAGGCTGGCTGCAAAGTCGTCTAAAATATGCTTGCTGTTGTTCATATGCGCCATTTCCCTGCCGCGGAAACGCAACGTTATCTTTACCTTGTCGCCCTTGGTCAAAAACTTTCTTGCCGCGTTCACCTTGGTGTTTAAATCATTGGTATCAATGTTGGGAGAAAGCCGGATTTCCTTTATCTCGATAATCTTCTGTTTCTTTTTGGCTTCCTTCTCTTTTCTGGCCTGCTCATACTTGAACTTGCCGTAATCCACAATCTTACATACGGGCGGCTTTGCCGTGGGTGCGATTTTTACCAAATCAAGCCCTGCCTCTTCCGCCAGCCTTTGTGCTTCCCTCGCAGACATAACGCCTAACTGCTCTCCGTCTTCGCCGATGAGACGTACCTCTTTGTCTCTAATCTGTTCGTTAATCATTAATTCGCTAATGGCTATACCCTCCATAAAGAAAATAAAAGTGGATAGCATAACTATCCACTCATCATTCATACCTTTCATAATCCCGACCGGAAACCTGACGCAGACTGCTCCTTTTGGGAACACTGTCCGCAAATCTGATTTGCCGCTTGCCTGTAATGACCGCTTATGGGACTACGCAATCTTGAATTATTGACACTTACGAGCCTGCGCTGTAAGGTGAGAGCGGATACTCTGCTTGATTGTTGCACGTTTTCACATGCTCAAATAGAATAACACACACTCTCTCCTTTGTCAATCATTTTTTACCGCCAAAATTTTATCTTTCACTGAAGGATAAATCGCATGTACACAGGGTCATGGTCCGAATACCGATACTGCAAATCCACATTTTCATACCATGTGCATTTCACATTGTCCGAAATAATGAATCCGTCCAGCGTCACCGTATAGGTAGTTTCGGGATTGTATGCCTCATCCGCATTTCTGGCGCTGTCATGCATGGCAGCCCGCTCCTCGTCAGAAAAATCATCCAGACAGAAACGGAAGCCCTCCGGCAGTTCTTCCCTCGGGAAGGGATATGCCCAGGATTCCCTCTCGCCGCCGTCATCCATAAGCGCCTTTAAATCATGGTTAAAATCGCCGCCACAGATAACATAATTGCCCGCCGCATACTCCCTCTGCATATCCTCGCAGAGCATGGCTATCTGCCCCTGCCTGATTTCATCGCTGTTGCCGTAAGCCGACATATGCAGGTTGATAATGCAAAGATACTTTCCACCATCCACAGGTATGCGGTTTATGCTGTAGCAGCGGTCCAAATCCAGAAACTTGCTGAAAGAGGTGGATATGGGAAAACTCCTCCGCATCGCACTTTCAATCGGATATGCGGACATCACCGCAAGCCCTGCCTTACTCTTTCCGTGCGGCTCTGTCAGAGGATAGAACAGAAACGCCGAATCATAGTTGACTGCAAAGGTCATGAAGTAATCCTTGTAATACGCCTGAATTTCCTCATATTCATCTACATGATAACTCCTTGTGGAGTTCAAATCGACCTCCTGCCACAGTACAAAGTCGGGATTTATGGTCTCCGATACATAGGAAGCCGCGCCGCTAACCGTTTCCAACACACTCTCTTTGCTCTCCGCCACGGAGGACTTTCCCCCGTCCATGAAAAAACTGAACTGCGGCGTATACGCGCCGAATCCTATATTATAGGTGACAATGCCGTACTCCTGTCCAATCTGAACGGATTCCTGCGTCTGCTCCCCTTCCTTGGTTATGGTTACCATAAGCTCCAGATTGTCCGGCAGCCGCTTATAAGACAGTATCACGTACGCCATATAAACCGCCACCACCAGCACAAGCGCTCCCACCAGTACACCCACCGTCTTAAGCGCCGCTTTTAAAATCCGCTTTCCCGTAGAATCTTTCTTCTCTTCCTTCTCCGCTTTCGCCATTTCCAAGACCTCCATCCGTTTCAGAACAAATTCTTATCATGAGGATACCACAACCAAAGGCCAAAGTCCAGTTGCCGGTTAGTTGTCTGTATCACAACTACTTTATTTTACATCCGTTCCTCTAATATCCACCGAATTCCATCTGCCATTCTCCGGTCGGGTTCACTGAAATGATTCCCTTGATTTAAGACGAACGCAGTCAAAATCCCCTGCTGGCTGTAATATGCATAGAGCTGCTTCGTCCGCTCCTCCACAGAAGACAGATATGGGTTCTTTGTATGTGCTTCCCTGTCGCCAAGTGAAAAATACATTTTTTCGGGTACACGACGCATTTCATGTCCCTTCACATAATCCACGAAATCAGGGAACCAGAATGAGCCGGATGCACTGACAATCCTCTCGAACACGTCCGTATGATATGCTGCATATACCGCAAAAAGCCCCGCAAGGGAATAACCTGCTAGGACATTGTATTCCGGCCTGCCTCCAAGCGCCTCTTCTACGGCGGGCAGAATTTCCCCCGTAAGAAGCGCAAGATAAGATTCCGCACCGCCTGTACACGGCTCCCCGCCCTTTGCTATCGGTGGAGCCTGCCACGGCGACATGTCATGATACCACCGGATATCCGAAACTGCCACAAGGGTAAACGCCGGACATCCCGCGCGCCGGCATTGCTCCCATACCGCACTTCCCTCTCCTTGTACCGTGTTCAGATAAACAACCGGAGCGCCCGCCTGCTCTTTTCCATATATGCTTATTTTCCTATCCTGTACTGTAAATTCCATCTCTTTTATCCTTTTGGCTCTTCATTTACCCACAATCAGAATCTATTATACGCAACCAGTTCCTCTGCCGGACGGCACTTTTCATGCAGAGGCGAAGGCTCTGCATCCGCTGCCGGATACCCCATTACCAACATTGCTACCGGTTCCAGATTATCCGGCAGTTCAAATTCACATTTAACTGCTTCCGGAATAAAATGCATAACCCATGTTGTGCCAACCCCAAGTTCGGCGGCTTCCAACATCATATGCGTTGCCACAATACTTGCATCTACCTCTCCACTGCTCTTTCCGTCATAGTCACGCACCCAGCATTCATTTTTATCATAACAGACAAGCATGGCCGCAGGCGCATTAAAATGACATTCTGTGCACATTTTAAGCTTCTTAATGCCCTCTTCACTATGAATTACCAAAATCCGCTGTGGCTGGCGGTTACATGCAGTTGGTGCCAAATGCCCTGCCCGTAATATCTTTTCTATCTGCTCCTGCTCTATGGGCTTGTCCATGAATTTGCGTACCGAATAACGTTTTTCTGCCAATTCTAAAAATGTTCTCATTGTATGTTCTCCTATCCAAAAAGTCGTATCTTCCTGTTTCTTTCCATCTGCAAAATAAGCGGCGGCTTTGATTTCATTTTTTTCACCTGTGTTTATTACAATGTTTTCCCACGTAAATACTGTGTCATAAAAAGGGGCAAGGGATTTTCTTTCCACGATACCGGCCGACTCGCCGTTTACAAACAACTCCACTTTTTCCGCATTGGAATATACCTTTACCTGCGGCACTTTTGAGGGACGCCTTAGAAATCTTTTTTCGGTAATGTGCAGCATTGGCTCATCATTCCATACGGATTTATAAAAATAAAAGGAATCTTTCGGCTCACGCTTACGGGTAACCAGTCCTTTGTCGTTCTGCCCCTTTGTGTCTCCTTCCTGCCTGCCGTCAGAAGCAAAGTCAAACATACACCACACATATTTTGCCCACAGGTACTGCCTTTGGGCAAATTGCGCCCATATTTTTTCGTGTATTGCAGACTGATAATTTTCGTAGTGTCTTTCTCCCCATGGGTCAATTTCCGTTTCCCAGTCAATATTATCCTTATGCTGGGAAATTGCCGCGCCGCCGCCGTATTCCGAAACACAGATAGGACGGCTCTCTTTTACACCATGATAACTGTCCAGCCATTCTCCATATTTTTCTGCGGGACCCGCCTCTTTATACCAGCCGAAATATTTATTGTAACCGACTACATTTGCAGGCAGTTCCAGAAATCTTCCCCAAAACTGGTCGTCCGCAAATGTGATAAGCCTTGTTGTATCCTCGGCATTTGCAAGAGCGTTAAGCTCGGTATAAATGCCATATATTTCATCGGACATCTGATAAAGCTCGTTTGAAGTTCCCCATACAATGATTGACGGGTGGTTGTAATTCTGCCTGATGAGCTCTGTAAGCTGCTGTTTTGCATTTTCTGCAAAGCCATCGGCAATTTCTAATTCATCCGTTTCATCTGCGGACATCTTATTTATGACTCCTATTTCGGTCCATACCGTGATTCCCAGTTTGTCGCACAAGTCATATTCATAGCCATCATGCTGATAATGCGCCATTCTGACGGTATTGCAGCCCATATCCCGCATCATATTGTAATCCCGCTCCCGCTGTACATTGGTCATTGCCCAGCCGTTTTCAAAGCTGTCCTGATGATAGTTGACACCATGCAAATCAATATGCTTCCCATTTAGGAAAAATCCCTTGTCTGAATCGATACGGTAAGTTCTTATGCCGAAGGTCTGTGTATATTCGTCAACAACTTTTTCTTCCTGTAACAGCACGATTTTTGCATGATACAGATACGGATTTTCTGTGCCATTCCATAAAACAGGACATGGCAGTTTTATATGCAGTTTTGCTTCTCCGTTTTTTCCTGCCAGAATACTGCAAGTCGTCCCACCTGTGGCAGCCGTATTTCCATCCCCGTCTATGATTTCCACCTTTACGGCAATCTCCCCGTCCCTTGCAGAATCGTTTGCTATTTTCACAAGCAGGTCTATATCCGCATTTTCGTCGGTTATATTGTTCGGCGTCACATAAATTCCCGAAGAACCGTAATCCATAAGGTCAATATGAACTTTGGAAGCAGCAATCAGCTTTACGTCTCGGTACAAGCCTCCCATTTTTGTGAAATCGCCCTGATTTGTGATGGGCGCAATATAAGCAGTCGGTGCATTATTGACTTTTACTGCAATGATATTGTCTGCATCGAGTTTGACAAGGTCGGTAACGTCAAACCGGAAAGCGGAATATCCACCCTCATGGACGCCTGCAGACACACCGTTCACAAAAAGCTCTGCCACCGTATTTGCACCCTCAAATGCAAGAAAAATTTCTCTGTCCTCAAAATTCTTTATTGAAAAATAAAAGGTTTTTCGGTAACCGCCCAATCCCCGGTAATAATGTTCGCCGCCCTCATCTATTCCGGACCAGCCATCACAGCCGTCCTTGCCATTCCATGTGTGGGGGAGGGTAACGCTTTCCCATCCGCTGTCGTCAAAATCAACATTTTCTATGGGAAGCTCGGACAAACCGTCTTTTTTCGTAAGCTTTAAAAATTTCCATCCGGCATCAAAGTCTTCTGTGACTCGCGCAGTCATCCTTTTTCCTCACTTTCAAAAATATTGTAATGCAGTATCTGTCAATATTTTACAATGAAATATGCACTGAATCAATGCTCATGGTTAATAAAGAATCAACAATCAACAAAGAACAGTGAGCAGCCACCCCGCCGCTATTCCATAAACGGCAAGAGAAATTCAGATAATGACGATACACAATGTTTATATAGGTGTGCTATAATTTTTTGAAAAGTTTGCTACTTCATGTAGTTTTCTTGTCTGGAACCGTAGTATATAAGTGCAGGTAGAAAGAGATATCTTTGTATGAATACGAAATATTGACATAGATCCACAATATGATACAATTAGTTCGTAGAAAATGTTGATATTATTTTAATAGTTGAGGAGATAAATTATGCTGATACCACACTTGCATTTTTGTGACAACTGTGAAGAAGCGATTGCTATATATGAGAAAGCGTTTAATACAAAAGCCGAAAGTATCGTATACAACCGTGATTATGCACCTAATGAATATCCAGACGATAACAGAATAGCGCACGCTGTTATGAACATCCACGGACAAAAAGTTTTTCTGAATGATAGATTTGGCAACAAGGACAAATCTCTTAATTGTGCTGTTCATTTAATTGTTATGTTTACATCTGTCGAAGAACTTCTTGCTTGCTATGAGTTTTTCAAAGAAGAAAGCACAATTATTGACCCGTTCACAAAATTACCATACAGTGAATTAGCAGGTAACTTTGTTGATAAATTTGG
>CAMWLB010000191.1 GCA_947174985.1 uncultured Lachnospiraceae bacterium
GCGAGACACAGGCCAAGGGAAATATAGACAAAAACGGTGACTTGCCACTGCTTCGGAGGCGTTTTTGTCTATATTTCCCTTGGCCGTCACTTGCAGGCATCCGTTATTTACAGAATGCATTTTACCCCCACCTGTAGTAAAATAATAAATAATGATAAATAACCGCAACTCCCTATTGACTTTGACACGATGTCGCACCCTATACTGCAAGGCAGGAGGTGAGCCAATGAACCACATGACAATCAGCGAGGTTTCCGCCAAATTTCAGATTTCCACAAGAATGTTGCGCTATTACGAGAAAATAGGCATGATTGAGAGTTCCCGAAAGGAGGATTATGCCTACCGCATCTACGACGAAAACGCAGTGAGGCGTGTGCAGCAGATTATCATACTGCGGAAGCTGCAGATTCCGCTGAAAAAAATCAAAAGCATGATGGATAGCAATAGGGTAAACGCGCTTCATATTCTTCAGGAACAGATACAGGATATGGACGAAAATGTCAAATCCGTTTCCACCATGAAAAGTGCTTTGGAAAAGCTGCTATGGCTGTTACAGGAAAATACGGAGACCGGAAATTACATGGAGCTTGTGCAGACGCCCGCGGTTGCAGAACTGGCAGAATTGCTCCCTCTGGAAAAACATCATTTTAAGGAGGAGCGAAACATGAGCAACACAAAGGAAATGGTTGAAAAAGGGAGTACCGTCCGAATCGTACTTCTTGCCCCCTGCACAGTGGCATCCTATCAGTATGTAGGTGATAATCCGGAGGAAAAAGTAGGCGATGTGATGGACGAGTTTATCCGCTCCAGCAAACTGTATGAAAAAAAGCCGGACGCCCGCCTGTTTGGATTTAACAATCCCGAACCACAGCCCGGAAACGACTTTCATGGTTATGAAGACTGTGTAACAATTCCTGACGATATGGAGGTGCCGCAGCCACTTGTGAAAAAACATTTCACCGGCGGACTTTATGCGGCGTATACCATCAACTTCCCTGACTTTTACGAATGGCAATTCCTGACGGAATGGGTGGAAAAAAATGAACAGTATCAGATGGACTATCACGAAGAGTCAGAAAAGTTTATGGGAGGCTTTTTAGAGGAACACTTAAACTGGGTGTATGCTTCCCACATGGGCTGGCCCGAAAACGGCATCGACGGAAAAGTCGATTTACTGCTGCCCATCAGACCAAAATAAAATAGCCAAAACAAACAAGGCTTATGCGCCATTCCAAAGCGCATAAGCCTTGTTACTTCCATCCCGTTCATCATTAATTCAGCCCGTAGAGCTACAGCAGATGTCCGTCCATAACCGCTGACAGCGCTTCGATAATGGGTCTGTAGAAGCCGGAAAACCGGTCGTCTTGCTCCCAGTCTCCGTCCAATATGCCGAAGCGGATAATTCTGTCCACAATATGTTTTGCAATCCTCTCTTTATAAACAGGCGTATCCTCATATCTGTGAATCACCAGACTGCCCTTCTCCTCTTCCGCAAGCAGCCTGCTGTACAAATCCGGTATCACGGTTTCTCGAAGGACAGGAACTTCCTGTTCCGATACCAGTTCCGGACTCCATGAAGTCATGCCCCGCATAAACCCCTCTTCGCCCACTTCGTAGACAGAACAGCCCTTTCCCTCATAGACTTTCTGAAACGCATGAGGATAACACTCATACAGGTACGGCGTTCCGTCCTCCTCTGTAGAAATACTAAAATCAAAGTCATCCTGCGGGACTCCAAAAAGCAGTCCCGTAACCAAATTGTCAATGGCATAGACATACGCCTTTTTATGGGTGGAAACTTTGGGCTCTAAAACGGTAATCCCGCCGATATGGGAAACATGATACAGCATCTTCTCCTCCTTACCGGATGAAATTCGTCCGGTTTCCTCTCTCCGTATCCGGCAGGCTCACGCCATTCTCCCTGCCAAGGGCAAAACATTTCAACATCCACGCCATATTCTTTGCCAGATTACGCATGGTCTGCAGCCCCTCTGCATCCTGCGCAGCCTCCCCCGGCGTGCATCCGTGCACACTGTTCCAGTAAGTAGAGCCTGCAACGGGCATTTGGGCAATGCCAAAATACTTATTCAGCACGTCAAAGGAAGCGCTCGCACCGCCTCGTCTTGCCACCGCCACCGAAGCCCCCGGCTTAAAAGCAAAAGCCCTTCCGCCGCT
Source organism: uncultured Lachnospiraceae bacterium (assembly GCA_947174985.1). Classification (GTDB taxonomy): domain Bacteria; phylum Bacillota; class Clostridia; order Lachnospirales; family Lachnospiraceae; genus Acetatifactor. The sequence goes on from CAMWLB010000191.1 coordinate 2,176, forward strand.
GTAAAATACCCTGTCTAAAAAGGACAGGATACGTCCGCTTGGATGCGCGTAATATACCGGCGTCCCAAAGACAAAGCCGTCCGCTTCCTTCGCCTTTGCAATAAATTCATTCACTTTGTCATCTTTGAACACACAGCCCTCTTCTGAGCAGCCGCCGCAGCCAATACAATCCCTGATCGGTCCTCCGCCCAACTGGAATATCTCGTATTCAATTCCTTCCTTTTCAAGCTGCTGTCCGATTTCCTGCAGTGCTATGTAAGTGTTGCCATTCTGATGGCTGCTGCCGTTTACCATTAATACCTTCATTTTGATACCTCCTTTTTGTTTTTATGTTAAGGTATTACATTTTCAACTTAACCAATGTTTCTGCATATTTTCTATAATCGGCTATTGATTGTTGAAAGTCCTCTTGTGCTTCTTCGGGTAAATCCCTCAGAATTTCTTTTTCAACAAATTCTGCCACTTCCCTCATCGCTCCTGCCACGTCCTTGATTATCTGTTCAAAAATACCGTTCAGTGTATAATGCATGAGGCGATTTCGATATTGATAAATACGCATACTTGCCAAAAATGGATATTCAATTTCACAAATATTTTTTAATCTGGATATTCCCGACTTGATATCAACACTTGCAAAATCTCCATCTAAATAGTTTTCATATCTTGCTTTGTTTAAATCTGCAAAAATTAATGTCCAGTGTTCCCGCTCCAACCTGTACTTAATGAGTAATTCCAGACAATTTGCCAAGTTTAATATAATATGCTTCATACTTATTTCGTCAAAATACCTGTCACGACATAAATCTAAAAACGGGTCCAGCTCGACATTTACCATTTCCATGGAATCATGTATATTATTTAAAAAGAAAAGTTCATATTTCATAATGCTGTAACCCTCTCTCTTATTTCAATCCTTTCCCAAAACATAATGCAAGTAAATCGGATAAAACTCCAACACAAAATGCGCTTCCTCAATTCCCGTACTTGGATAAGATGAGGCGGCATGAAATTCAACCTCCCCAATCCTGTGATGATACGTATTTGAACAACCTCCGAATACAATATACTGACAAGCACAATACTCTAAAATTTTGTTATCATCCGGCTCTAGCGGAGAAGTTTCAAATGGTTTTTCTATATCAACTCCAAATGACGCAAGATATGATGCAATCATAGGATAAGCGGCTTTGATTTGCATACAATAGTTTTTGCAGTAGTTACAGTTACAAAGGGATTCCGGTTTGAGTGAACTATAATATTTTTGCGTTTTCTCTATATCTACTTTCATTCGCTCTGCACCAGCTTTCAAACCATTAAGAAACAGTAATCCCCGCTTCTGTAAATTCATCCGATTCCCCGTCCCAGTCCGTCATTAACAGGAAATAAATATCCTCGCCACCGTCAAATGACAATTCCGTTACCTGCTCCAAATCTTTCTCCGTCAGCATAAGATTTTCAAAATATGCAACCATTTCCGGAATACATGCAAATCCATCGCCGTCATATGTATCAACATACATTTCTTTCATCTTTTCTAACTCTTCCGAAAAACTGGTTTCTTTATCCAAAAGAGCATTAATGACAACTAATTTGAAACCAAAATCCTCAAAAATACCACTTTTATCCTGAAACATTTTTCCCTCCGAATTTTTTGATAATCACTGTCTTCTATTACAACTATAAATTTTCAAATCAACAAATCAGAATTTGTCTATTTGCTTTTCCGCTTTACGTCGTCCATTTCTGCAATAAGTTCTGCTAACGGACGATATTCACCGCCCCACCATTCAAAGACGTGCATGCCTTCATCTTCAAGTACTGATTCTGTAAGTGTCATAACAGTCTTGTAGGTTCATCTAACTATCGCACCCCATTCTTTCCCTCGGATGCTTTTACCCAGTATTATGATACTCCCGATTCGAGTATTTCTATTCTCGGAACGTCACAGTCTATCTCCATCCACGCCCCGGTAGGAAGTATAGTCATAGGCGTTCTGTGAATGCAATCCACATTTTCCAATATGACCATGTCCGGTCTGTGTACTTCCTTACAGATAACCTTTATGATTGTTTCCTCATTGTCCTCATCCAGAGGGCCTGTGATCACAGCTTTCGCCTTATCAAAAACTCCGGCCGCGGCAAATGCACGAAGTTCATGTAATCCGGCTAATTTACTGCCGTAAATGCTTCCGTGTTCCAACACGATAATGGAATCTTCCCATATATCGGGACCGGGGAAATACTTCGTCCCCATTATCTGCCAAAGAGGGCCTCCGCAAACCGCGATAACATGGCCTCTGATCCTTCCGGACCCCTGCAATACCTTGTAGCCGGTTCCGGGTGTCCAGGGAATTATATCTTTCGGATCATCAATCTCATCATTATCCAAAAAGCGTTCATATTGAACTTCTTTCGATCCCTCTTTGACGGTGTATGTTGTAGTCCAGTCAATCGGTGTGTTCTTTTCCGCAGGTTTAATTTCGCCGATTACCTCATTTGAAAACAATGTCCGTCTGATTGCCGCTTCCGTATACTCATCAAGTTTCCCTGGCTGTGCGAGTGGGGTCAGAACAGTGGGACCGTAATAAGCACGGACGCCTGCATATGCAAAAACAGCCATCCATGTAGCAATATCGGAAAAACCCATAAATACCTTGGGATGATCATGAATGACCTGCGAATCGATATACGGAAGAACACGATAGGAATCATCTCCACCCTGATTACAGATAATCCCTTTGATGGAATCATCCTTCAAAGCCCGCATCAAATCCTCGGCTCTTTTCTCAGGATGCTCATAAAGATACTCGCTCCCTCTAAGCGCATTGGGAGTTTCAACAACTTTTACATTAAAGATTTTTTCGAATCTCCTTTTACCCAGCATATACCGGGGAATCATATCTTCATCCCCGGCACGGCCACCTGAAATTGAAATAAATGCTACTGTATCACCCTCGTTCAATTTGGGCGGAATGATTAGATTTTTCATTTTGCTTCCTCCTTAAACTCTGATTTATATATTTGATTATAAAGTACTTGCCTGCTATCTGCAATATTTATAAGCTCGTTTCCAGTGGGTACACTCAAGCTTGGAGCAAAGCAAGCTTAAAATCTTCATACATTCCGATGCAGTCTGTAAAATTTCTTCCAAGTCTTCATATGTCCCAAATACCAGTTTCTTTATCCGATAATTCACATCAATGAGCCGTCGTGAATAGACACTCCACGGACTACCGAGAAGCAATTCGCCGTTTTCTTTGACGACCCAGACCAAGTCTGCCATGCCGTCCAGTATGATATGAAAGCCGAAGGTAAATACGCCAACTTGTTCCTCTTTTATTTTATAAAATTCTTCTTTGGCATCAAACTGCGGGGTATACCCGAAATCTCAAAGCAGTTCTATCATGATAAATTTCTCCCGCTTTTTATAAACCTTATACTCCTGTAAGCCCCTCAATCACTTTCCACGCTTCCTCGTCAATCTCCTCATCGCGAAACAGCTTCCGCTTATCCGCCTCCGTGATGCTGCGAATCACCCTGCAGGGATTGCCGGCAGCAATGCACCAGTCGGGTATGTCCTTTGTCACCACACTGCCCGCGCCAATCACCACGTTGTCGCCGATATGCACGCCCGGGCAGATAACTGTGTTTCCCCCAATCCATACATTGTCTCCTATGGTTACCTCCTTGCCATACTCGTAGGCAGAATTGCGGCTGACAGGGTGCACGGGATGCCCCGCCGTATAAATTGCCACATTCGGCGCCATCTGGCAGTTATCCCCAATCCGAATCTTTGCAACGTCCAAAAGCGTGCAGTTATAATTGGCAAAGAAATTTTTCCCCACTTCGATATGCTTTCCATAA
>CAMWLB010000192.1 GCA_947174985.1 uncultured Lachnospiraceae bacterium
TCATAGTACGGTTTATTTTATAAATACAACTTATATGAATGAATTAAGCTGGGGGACGCATGCTCCGATTGTTGTGGAAGACCCCGAGGAAGGTATCAATGTTCATGTTCGTGCATTCGGATTATTCGGCGTACATATTGACCGGACAGACCCGGCAAATGCCGTGCTCAATGCCCGCAGATTTCTCTACAGAATCGTGGGAACGCGGGCAGACTTCACAAGGAATGAACTTATCAGCTTTATGAGAGCTAAAATTTTGGAATACGTGCCCGACCTGCTGGCCAAGAGTATCGTTGACCAAAAGATTGGCATTTTGAAGATTAGCACGCACCTTTCTGATTTTTCCCGCATTATTCAGGAAAAATTAGCGGAGCATTTTGCGGAATTCGGCTTAACACTGGACAATTTTTCTTTTTCAAATATTAATGCGCCTGATGAAGACCTTGCCGCAATTAATGAAATGAAAATTCAAAAGAAGCGTGACCAGCTCGAAGCAGAAGGCTCAGCGGCAAAGATGGATATTGAATCTGCTGCAAGAGCACGTATGCGGGAGCGGGAAGGTTACACTTATCAGCAAGAGCAGTCCTTCCAAGTCATGCAGTCCGCTGCTTCGAACGAAGGAACTGCTGCAACGGTTATGGGCGCAGGCATGGGGCTCGGCATGGGCTTCGGCGTCGGCGGCGCCGTAGGAACAGGAATGAGCGCAATCGCCCAAAATACCATCGGCAGCATGCAGACAGTTCCGGCAGATATCCGGCAGACGACGGTATGCGCCGCATGTCAGACGCCAAATCCGGCAGCAGCAAAGTTCTGTATCAACTGCGGACAGACGCTTGCACAGGAAGAGCACTGTCCGGAATGTGGCGGCGTTATCGTAAAAGGCGCCACATTCTGTCCCAACTGCGGCAGAAAATTATTGCAGGTATGCGCAAACTGTGGTAAGGAGCTCGTAAGTGGTGCAAAATTCTGCCTTAAATGTGGAAACCCTGTATAGAAAAAAGCAATAAGGAGGTTGATATGGATGCAAGCGGATTACAATGTCATGGCTGCGGCAGCTCTAATGTGGAATTTGATCCCAAAAGCAGAAAACTGATTTGCCGTACCTGCGGCAAAGAAGAATACTATTCAAGAGCAACGCTGAACATGAATGGGAAAGTCGTTTTCAGCAGACAGAATGCAATTCATTTTTTTATGGATGGCAGATTTGAAGATTCCAGACATTATGCGATGGAAGTTTTAAATATTTTGGCGGATAATGCGCCTGCCTTGTACATTATGGCTTATTACGAAGAATTTGTTGTAAAAAACGACAGTGCGATGAAACGCTTTTTTCACCAAATGCAGGAGGTTGCCCTGGAATATGACGAGGTACAGGATTTGAGAACGCTGCTCACGGCATCGTCATACAGGCTTCAGGATTTTGAGGAAGATATGATACAACTGATTGCCAAAAATATGCAAGCGGAGGAAGACATGGAGGACTTGTGCGGTTTTATCGACCAAATATGCCCCTACCTCATCTCCAAGAGAACCTCCACAGGATATCTGACCAAAGAACTGGCCAGCATGTACAAAGAACTGGCAGAATACTGTACCATTCCCAAAACCTGTTTCGCACTGCTAAAGTCGATTGAAACCAATCCCGATTCGCCCTATGTGGACAACAGCTTTTATTTAAAGTCCAAGACGCGTTATTTTTACAACAATTATATCCTTCCGGTTGGCGATATTATCAGTGCGATGAACAATCAGGAATATAAGGAAAAATTTATCAATTCCTATCGAAAGAAACAGGCTAAATTTTTAGCCGATGCAGAAATGGAGGTATAAAAATGGCAGAACAGACTGTACAAACAGTACATATTGACGTGACAAGACTGGAAAACAAAATTGACAGTCTCTCGGAAACAACGGAAAGGCTAAACTCAATGGTGCACAGCGCCAACGAGGCAATTGAAACTGCGAATCAGAATATTCAGGTTTTAGCGCAAAGATTTCAGGAAATGGTAAATGACCAGAAAAAGCAGGCAGCTCTGCAGCAGGCTTCGACAGAGCTTGTCCGGGTACGGCAGGAATTGGAGCAAAATTATGGAAATTATAAGGTTATCAGGGAAACGATGCTCGGCGTACTGCAGGCCACGGATTTGGCGCTTGTCAAAAAAGCAACCATATCAAGGGTTTCGGAGGAGTTAATGCTTTCCACGCCGAAATACTGGCTTGCACCGTGTCTGGTTGCCGTTGCCGCATGGATTGGAAATGACAGGGATTTAGCACAAAGAGCTATCGCAGAAGCTGTCAAGAGAGATGAGGAACGAACCGCAATCACAATGGCGCTGATCTGCCGCAGAAATAACAGAGTACAAACTTGCTACGAATGGTTGTCAATCTATTTTTCTCATCAGAACGCAGCCAATTTCTCAGAAGGAAGTTTTGCGTACATTGATGCCTATGTCAATGGTGTGTTTGGTCCTGACGAAAAGCATATGTGCGATGATTATGTGATGCAGTGGATGAACGAAATTCGCGGAAATAGCAGCAATCTGGAAGCGTCACAGGAGAAAACATGGAAAGAATACTGCAGCCGGTTCAGTCTCGACATTTCACATCTCTATCCCGACTTAAACGGAACAGTAGTAGAGTATGAAAACATCAATGAATATGTCAGCAGGATTTTGGCGGTAGATTCCATCGCTGACAACCTGACGGAAATCAATAACGCATACATCGACCAGAATAGTTTAAAAGCAAAAATCGATAAAAGTTTGATTCAGCTTATCAGCAGATATAATGAGGACGAGGAACCGCTTCGAAAAGAGGAACAATATTTGAAAGCCATAAAGTATTTTGAAGGTGATAAGGAAGCTGCAAAACAGTCCATTGTTCATGCAGAGCAGGAACGGCAGCAAAAAACGCTGAATCTAGTTGAACAGATGTCAAATGTAATTTTGACTGACAAAGACACTTCCCCCTCGGAGAGAAAGACGGCCGTTTCCTTTTTGAGCGGGTATATCAGAAAAGGCTTTAAAACATATATAACCGAGAAAAAAGAGGCGTTTCCCAATCAGATTACACTCAACGTTGACGGCTGGGTCGGCACCTCCGCAGATGGCAATAATACCGAGGAACTTTGCAGAGATTTTGAAAATGCAATGACACAGCGGCGTGCGGATGAACTTAAGAAAGCAAGCCGAAGCAAAGAGAAAGTAATGCTGATAAGCGCAATCGTGCTGGCTGTTATTGGCGTAATCGGTCTTTTTGCAAATGTAGTAGCTGGAATTATTTTATTGATTGGTGCCGGAGTCCTTGTTGGTCTCTCATTCAAAGCCAAAAAGGAAACCTCTGAAAAGATAAACGCAATCGAACAAGACTATGCCCGCCGGATTGTAAATGGAAAAGTAAAAATCAACCACACGGCAGCACAATGGAAAGAAGCCAAAGCTGTTGTGTACCAATTTGAAAGCAATCCGGTTCGAGAGATTATTGCATAAAGGAGGAAATGACAATGGAAACTAATTTTGATAATGATTTTGACGAACTTGAGCTGATGTTCGGTCAGGGCGAATCGGACCTTCAAAAAATGGAGAAGGTAGTACTGACACAGAATATCGAGGGATTCGCAAGCTGTTTCCCTGAATGGGATTTGCATCCTCCCGTAAAAAACGCATAGGATAAAGCGGCGGCATTGCCGCCGCTTTTGTCTCATACTCCAGCAAAATAGAGCTTCTGCATATTCACTGCTCTATCATATTGCTTGACAGCACCCGCCAAACACGCTATACTAAGGAAGTCGCGTATACGGATTTTGGCGGGCGCTTCTATGGCGGCTTCTTTTTCCGGTGATGAAGTTTGGGTCTTGCGCAATGGACATCTGCGAACCGTGTCAGGGTGGGAACACAGCAGCACTAAGCAGAACCGTTCATGTGCCGCAAGGGTGCCTGGCGGAGCCGGCGGGGGAGTATCGCGTAGAAGTGTCCACCAAAAATCGGATATGCGGCTTTTTATGTAACAGCAATCACTTATACAAAAGTTTTTGAGAAAAGCGGCAGAATCAGAGCGTCGCAGAAAGGAGCTGCATGGGCTGCAGACTATGTCCCAGAGAATGCAATGCGGACCGTGAAAACGGACAGAAAGGTTATTGTGGGGAAACCGCTTCCCTTCGTGTGGCAAGAGCATCTCTGCACATGTGGGAAGAACCTTGTATTTCCGGCGATACCGGCTCAGGGACCGTCTTTTTTTCCGGCTGCCCTCTGCACTGCATTTTCTGTCAAAACAGTACCATCTCAGAAAGCGCCGTTGGAAAAGCCGTTACCCCTGAGCGTCTCGCCGACATTTTTTTAGAGCTGCAGGAAAAGGGCGCCTGCAATATCAATCTGGTAACGCCCACTCATTTTGTGCCGCAAATTGCTTCTGCTCTCAGGACAGCCAAAGCAGACGGGCTTTCCCTGCCCATCGTCTACAACACGGGAGGTTATGAAAAAGCAGAAACCCTCCGCCTTTTAGAGGGTCTTATTGATATCTATCTGCCCGATTGTAAATATGTGTCCACAAAACTTTCCTCCCGCTATTCTAGTGCACCTGACTATTTTTCAATTGCTTCTGTTGCAATAGCTGAGATGTTTCGTCAGGTCGGCAAGCCTGTGTTTGACAAAGAAACCGGTCTGATGAAGCGCGGCGTTATTGTCCGCCATCTGCTTCTGCCGGGGCATTTGAATGATTCCAGAAGAGTCGTAGATTATCTCTATCAGACCTACCATGATGATATTTATATCAGTATTATGAACCAGTATACGCCCATGCGCACTTTCCTCGATATGCCAAAGCTGAACCGTCGGGTATCGCACAAGGAGTACAACTGGCTGGTTGATTATTGTCTGTCCATCGGCATCGAAAATGGTTTTATACAAGAGGGCGAAACCGCCTCCGAAAGCTTTATTCCGCCCTTTGATTTGGAAGGAGTCTGATTTTCAAATGTCCACCTGCTTCATATAGTAGCCAAAGCCGCCGTCCACTGCCCGCTCCGTTCCGGCTTCAAAGCCTTCAAAGCCAAACATAAGCGCCGCCTGCTTTTCCCGCGTATAATAGACACCGGGAACGCCGAGGTAAAATCTCTCTCCATTCTTTTCCTTGATTCTTGTCAAAATCACATGCCCATAATTATAATACCCATGGAGCAAAAAGCTGTTCTGCACCAGTTCCTGATACTTCCGCGACAAAATTACGAAATCCCGCGGTGTAATGGAAAGATATTCGCGCGCGTCGCCAAAGGGATGAATGTGCGGATACTGCTTGTTAAGCTGCTCCCACTTGTCGCCGGAGAGTAAGTCCTTGCACTGCGGTTTCTGTCCGGCCTTTCTCTCTGTCGATTTCGTCTCTTTTCCTCTTGCAGATTCTCCTCTGTTCATTCCTGCAAGCATTTCCAACGCGCTTTTTCGCTGCGCAGCTTCTCCTTCTGCTTTGGAAGACGCTTCCATTGTGCTTTCCTTTTGCGGCTGTTTTTCACCCGCTTTGGCAGACACTTCCATTGCACTTTCCTGCTCCGCTGCTTCTTTTTCTGCTTTGGCGGACGCTTCCGGCATGGCTTTTTGTGCCGGCTCTCTCTCTTCCATTTCAGCAGATGCTTCCAACATGCGTTTTTGTTCCGCAGTCTCCCCTTCTGTTTCGACCTGGACTTTTGGTACGCTTTTACTCTCCAGTTCTTCCGTTTCAGCAGATGCTTTCGGCACACTTTTGCTTTCCAGCTCTCCCACTTCCGTTTCGACAGATACTTCCGATGCACTTTTGCTTTCCAACTCTTCCGCTCCTGTTGCAGCAGATACTCCCGATGCACTTTCACTTTCCAGTTCTCGTGCTTCGTTAGGCGCTTCCGACATACTTTCTTGTTCCGCAGTCCCTTCTTCCACTTCAGCAGACGTTTCTGATGCCTCTTGGATTTCTGCACTTTCCGTTATATCCTCGTTCACTTCCGCCGTCTCTTCTGCCCTGTTTTCCGTTTCCGGCATTTTGCTTTCCTGCGCCTGGCTCGTATACACA
>CAMWLB010000193.1 GCA_947174985.1 uncultured Lachnospiraceae bacterium
ATTTTCTAAAATGAATCTCTATATAAAAAAGTGACATTTTCAAAAGTTATTGACAGTTTTTTCAGCTTTTTTGTACCATTTCCGTTTTTTTTCCTACTATATAGGTATAGGGAAATACTGAAAGAGGAAAGGAACGGTGACAGAAACCATGCGGAAAAACGATAGAGGAAAAATTGTAATGCGGATTTTATCCGCATGCCGAAGAATATTTTTATCGGCGAGCGCATTTTTGATTGTATGTACATTGTTATTTGGATGTGTATTTTTAACTGCATATGCAAATTCTTATTTGCCTGCATATTCTTATCTGTCGGCAAACTCCTATCTGCCTGCAAATTTTTATGTGCATGGGCAGGAGAATATACCGGTACGGCAGGCGGCTGCGGGAATGGTGAGGTCTGCGTCAATGGCGCAGGCATGGGAAGAAGAATTGCCTGAGAGGGAAGAGGAAGCTGCGTGGCGAAGGGCGTACTTGTACATCATATGTAATATGCAGGAATATCTCGACGACCCTTATCATAACAGGATGGATTCTGAGAAGTATCATTCGATGGACCAATTGGTTTATCTGGGGATTCATGATTTTGACGGTGATGGGATTCCGGAGCTTCTGGCTGGTGATACCATCACAATGGCAGTGTTTACCTTTGCCGGCGGCCGGGTAGAAAAGCTTGCGGATTTGTATTATCCCAATACAGCATGTTGGTGCATCAACGGTGTATATTTTAAGGATAACAGCGTAAGTGTAAGCTGTGATGGACAGGATGGAAGTGACTTCGTGGATTTTGGTTTTCTGGATAATAATGGTATGAAGGGATTTGCGACCAGATATTACAGTGCTTCGGGGAGGGTGTCGGAGGAAGCAAGGGAAGAAATCCGGCTGGTACATGAAGAGACCGGCTGGGTATTAAAATTCCGGTCGGGAGAAGAGGCAGCACTGGACAGTGGATTTGACTATGATTTGATTCGGTGGTAGATGGGAAGAAATTCTTTACAGGAAGGAATAAACGTGTTATGATTTACGTGCGGTAACATAGAAACTCTTTTTGTTATCACTATAAAATCCAGAAAGTGAGGACGTGTATGTTAAGCATTGTAATAATGGAGAATACGAAAAACTAAATAGTTGATGTATCTGCCTTACATGTGCTTACTATACTTATGTCCAAATATAGCAAAGAAGCATGACGGATGTACAGATCGCATATGAGTTGAAAAGCTATCAGCAGGAACTCAATTATGAAATTGATAAAGTGCAAATCCAGCTTGTCTCTGCCGCGAGAAAACTAGAGAAAGTTCGTTTGGATGTTCTTATTTGTCTGATAATGTTTTCAGCTCCCCTCTTAGCCGCAGTTATACTGGGTTTTTTGTCATTTGGGGCTTTGATACCGGGGATGTTATCCTTTCTGGCCTACCTGCTTTGGATCATCACTCTGCCCTTTACCTCATTCGCGCTCATCAAAAGTATTCTGATACGGTGGAAGAATATGGACTCTTCGGATTTTGCCTGGCAGAAACCCGCTGTCCGGTGCATTCCGCCAAAAACCGCGCAGGAAGCGGAAAGTTCCTACCTTGTCGAGCAGAAGAAACTGATTTGGGTGCTGAGCAAATATTTTCTTTATCAGGAACATCTGCTGCGGCTTTTGGAGCGGGCAGAGGAGGGGGACGGGGCTTTGACTTTGGAAAACGTCCGGACGGAGTTGGCGGCCATGCCCTTTTATGAAGAGGTAAAGCCGGCCAATCCTTTCACGTCAAAAGAAGTAAAAAAAGCTGGTATTCTGTCAGTTATTATTATAATCGCTTTGTGCATTCTCTTCTTTGCATTCCATTGATTCACGAAATGGGAATTGTTCTGTTTAAGATTTACGATTGACTAAATGACATTGGACTATGGAGTATTGTGCCATCTGGCAGATACCCATAGTCATTTTTATTTATGACAGTAGAAAGGAAGGTGTGGATATGGAAAGAAGAATTCAATCAATAGAAGAGAAACAAAAAAGAGAAGCGCTTGATTTTGTGGAAAAGGTATTTACCGAATATCAGGACGAGGCGGAAGGCAGGGCGGTGCGTGCTCTTGTAGAGGAAATACGCAGGAAAAAATTTTATATACCCGAGCTGGAACTGGTTGCGCTGGATGAGTCAGGAGCAATCATCGGGTATGTAATGTTTTCCGGCTTTTCCATAGAGGGCAGATACGAGGGCGAACTGCTGCTGCTTTCGCCTGCGGCGGTTCGGACGGATTTACAGCGGCAGCATATCTCGAAGGATATGATTGAATATGGGTTTCAGCAGGCGGAAAAAATGGGCTATACGGCTGTGCTTGTGGAAGGAAATCCGAAAAATTATCACGCGAGAGGCTTTCAGACGGCCGCAGACTTTGGAATTCTGCCGGGACGCTCGGTACATCTGCCGCATATTGAGTGCCTGATGGTGAAGGAATTGCAGGCAGGCGCGCTTGCGCGGATAAAGGGGACTGTAGAATATGATTTTTATGAAACGTTGGCATAGATAATTGTGAAAGGAATAGAAAACCATGGGACAGGAAATGAGACAGGTGGAAAGATTACTGGAATTTGACAGGATAAAGGAAAAATGGGCGGAATTGGCATATACGGCGTGGGCGAAAGAGAAGATAGGGGAGGCAGAGCCGTTTTTGTCGGAGAGTGCGCTTTTGCATGCGCTTGCGGAGACGACGGAGGCAAGGCTGCTGTTAGAGAAGGGCGGTACGCCGCCGCCGGTATCTCTAAGCGGTGTGGAGGAGCTTGTGACAATCGCCGGAAAAGGGGGCTGTCTGACTGCCGACGGACTGGAGCAGATAGGGAGCGCGCTGGCGGCGGTGAAGAGACTGAAGGACTATTTAAACCGTTGCAAGCAGTATGAAGCTTCCCTGCCCTACTATGAGGAAAACCTGGATGCACAGGAGCCGCTGGCAGAACAGATACGGCTGCAAATCAGGAACGGCAGGGTGGAAGACGAAGCTTCCAAGCTGTTGAAGTCGCTGCGAAGTGAGATGGAGAGGCTTCATGACAAGGCAAAGGAAAAAGCGGATGCAGTGATGCGTGCCAACAGGGAGTGTATGTCCGACAGCTTCAGCACAGTGCGGAACGGGCGGCTGTGTATTCCGGTAAAAAAAGAGTACAAATTTAAAATTGCGGGCAGCGTGATTGACAAGTCTGCTACGGGGAACACCCTCTTTATAGAGCCTGCTTCGGTGGCCAAAATCGGCGGGGAACTGCAGACGGTTACCATTGAGGCGGAAAATGAGGAGAGGAGAATCCTCTTTACCCTGACTGCCATGGTGGCGGACGCCGCTGAAGTGATGGAGCAGAATATGCGTACCATAGAAAAACTGGATTTTATATTTTCCAAGGGAAAGCTGAGCATGGAATATGACGGAACCTGTCCTGGTATCAATACGGAAAGACGGATTGTATTAAAGGACGGCCGGCATCCTCTGATGGACAGGACAGTCTGCGTGCCGCTGCAGCTTACTATCGGCGGTGGGATTAACGGTATCGTGATTACCGGACCTAACACGGGCGGCAAGACGGTCGCCATCAAGACGGCGGCACTGACCTGCATGATGGCACAGTGCGGTTTACACGTGGCCTGTGGGGAAGCGGATATCTGTATGAACAGCAATTTTCTCTGCGATATTGGAGACGGGCAGAACTTGTCCGAAAACTTGTCCACTTTTTCTGCGCATATTAAAAACGTGCTGGATATTCTGGACAGGGTGACGTCGCAGAGTCTTGTGGTGATGGATGAGCTTGGATCGGGAACCGACCCTACGGAAGGAATGGGAATCGCTATTGCCATTCTGGAGGAATTGAAAAAAAGCGGCGCGCTGTTTTTGGTGACGACGCATTATCCCGAGGTGAAGCAGTATGCGGAAAAGGAAGAGAAAATGGTAAATGCGCGCATGGCGTTTGACAAGGAAAGCCTTCAGCCCTTGTACCGGTTGATTATCGGGGAGGCGGGAGAGAGCTGTGCCTTTTACATTGCGGGGCGTCTGGGTATGCCGGATTTTATGCTGCGCTGTGCGGCAAAGGCAGCGTATGGGGAAAATGCGCCGGATATGCCGCAGAAGCTGGCAGAAGCAAAACAGGAGATTCCCAAAATAGTGCCGCGCATCATAGAGAAAAAGAAAAGTACAAACCGGATGCAGGATGCGGCAATGCGTTTTAAACGCGGCGACAGCGTGATGGTGTATCCGGACAAAAAAATAGGAATCGTTTGTCAGAGCGCCAACGAGAAAGGCGTGCTCAGGGTACAGCTTCCCGGCAAAAAAATCTGGATTAGCCATAAGCGGCTGCGCCTGCACGTGGCGGCGGAAAAACTGTATCCCGAGGACTATGATTTTTCCATTATTTTTGATACCATAGAAAACAGAAAGCTTCGGCACAAAATGGGAAAGCACCATGTAGAAGGAACAGAAATTGAGATAGAGGAAGGATAAAAATATGGAACTGGTAAAAGCATACAGGGAAAAGGATGCGTTAAGGAAGAGTTTTAATGCGCTGGCGGGCAGAACTTATGGGCTGAATTTTGAGGACTGGTATCAGAACGGCTTTTGGAAGGAGGCATATATTCCTTATTCTGTCGTGGAGGATGGCGAAATTGTGGCAAATGTATCCGTCAATATAATGGACTTCATGTGGAATGGCAGCAAAAGGCATTTTATTCAGCTTGGCACCGTTATGACCGATGAAAAGTACCGTAACAGGGGGTATAGCAGGCGGCTGATGGAGGAGGTCGAAAAAGACTATGCGGGTGTGGATGGTGTCTATCTGTTTGCCAATGACAGCGTGTTAGATTTTTATCCGAAATTTGGATTTGAAAAGGCTTCTGAATACGGTTGCGAAAAGGAAATTTCTGCGGACAGGGAGAGAAGCATCCAAAAGATTCCCATGCGGGAGAAACGGGTATGGGACGGATTTGCAAAAATAGTGGAGAAAAGTGTTCCCTGCGGGCGTTTTGCCATGACGGGCAACAGCGGGCTGATTTTGTTTTATGTGACAAAATTCATGCAGGAAAATGTATACTACAGCAAAAAGCACAGGGCGTACCTGATTGCGGAGGAGGATGGCGATGAGATTTTTATTCACGCGGTATTTTCCGAGACGCCCGTGGAGCTGTCCGAAGCTGCAAGAGTTTTCGGCGGAGGCGTCAGGAAAATCCGGCTTGGGTTTACGCCTGAACATGCAGAGGGCTATACCATGACAGAAGTGAAGGAGGAGGACACAACTTTGTTTCTGAAGGGAGACGGCTTTCAGCGTTGGCACACGGATAGGTTGATGTTTCCGACACTTGCCCATGCCTGAGCCGAAGCTTCGGATTTACAAATGATAAACCGGAACTTAGTGAGTGAAACAATATATCATAACGGCCTGCTGTACAGCAAGTAAGTATTTTTTAAACTCATATCCAACGAAATAATCAGACTCTATTACTTCGTCGGAAACTTCTTCTCCCCGGTAAAAAGGGGGACAGGGATTTAATAATGCGCCTTTATTTGCTTTTTGCATCATTTCTGTAGTAACCTGGCAGTTCTTAAAATCAGCAAGGGCATTTGCTGGCAAAGAATCTGTACACACAATATCTTTGCCAGCAATCGCCTCGCTGATATTATCATAAGACACAAGACCATCAATTTCATAACCATGCCCGCAGCATTGCTCCAGGGAAAAGCCCATAACGTCGGAAGCTTCTTTCCATGCCAGACCGATATTGCCTTTGGCGCCGCAAAAGAGAAATTTGTCTTTTATGAAATCGCCTCTGATTTTGGAAAGTGCGTACATATCCGAAAGCATTTCACAAGGATGATTTACATCTGTCATGGCGTTGATAATCGGCATGGATGCGTATTTCGCTATGTATTCCAAGAGCCGGATATTGCCATGCCTTATGATGACCATGTCCGCCCAATTATTTAAGTCTCCGAAAACATCTCTTAAATCCTCTTTCTTGTCAAGTGTTT
>CAMWLB010000194.1 GCA_947174985.1 uncultured Lachnospiraceae bacterium
CTGAGGCAGCGCGCATCGTGTTTGAGAGCGGCGTGCAGATTCAGATGGTAGGGCAGGATGTGACAAACCGCTGCCGCTTTACAAGGGAAGATGTGGACAGGATTAAGCAGGTTGGCAATCCCCGCACGGATTTGCTGGGAGAGATGATGGAGCTGTTTATCAAAAACTTCGGTTATCTGCCCATTCTGCATGACCCGCTCGCCATGTCCGTGCTGTTGTGGGACGATTTGCTTGTTTTTGAGGAAAAAAAGATTCTGGTGGAGACGGCGGGACAGTACACAAGAGGACTTACCATAGACTGCGACTGGGGCGAGGGTATGCCGGTACAGGTGGCGACTGACGTAAACGAGGCGCTGTTTAAAGAACGTCTGATAGGGAGACTGGTATTGTGATGAAAAAAATGGCATTGATTGGCGGGGGCAGTGTAAGAACTTATTACTTTGTGGAATCGCTGATGAAATTTTATGACAAAATGGATATCGGGGAGCTCTGCGTTATGGACAATGATGCGGAAAAGCTGAAATACTTTGGCGGCATAGCAAAGTATCTGGCGCAGAGGGAGAAGAGCGGTCTTAATGTCGTACTCACCGATGACCCCGTGGAAGCCGTGCGCGGTGCGGATTATATCGTTACCACACTGCGCGTCGGACAGGACGAGGCGAGGGCGAAGGACGAGAGGATTGCGTTAAACCTCGGGCTGATTGGACAGGAAACCACGGGGGCTGGAGGCTTCTCCTATGCCACCCGCACGATTCCGGTTATGCTTTCCCTTATGGAGCTTGTCAAAAAGTATGCGGCGGCTGACGCAGTCATATTTAATTTTACCAATCCGTCGGGACTGGTGACGCAGGCATTGTATGACGGCGGTTATGACAATATCATCGGCATCTGCGACAATGCGACAGGCATCAAGATTGACGTGGCAGAAGCCCTCAAGGTGAACGCCAGCGAGCTTAAGGTGAAGGTTTACGGCTTAAACCATCTGTCATGGGCCAACAAGGTGGAGTTTCACGGCGTGGATATCCTGCCGGAATTGATGAAGCATGACGGCTTTGTGGAGAGCTTCCATCAGTTCCAGTATTTTGACAGGAAGCTGGTGCGCCATCTGAAAGAGATTCCAAATGGGTATCTGTACTATTTTTACCACAGGGAGCGTGCGCTTTCTAACCTGTTATCCGCTAAGGAGTCCAGAGGCGAGTTTATATGCCGGAACAACAAAGAGATGATGGAGGAGCTGCGCAGACACGATATCGAGAAGGAACCGGATGTCTGTCTGGCTGTTTATCGTGACTTTATGCAGCGCAGGGAGGGCAGCTACATGCAGCTTGAACTGGGCGGCAGACAGGAGGCGCCCGCGCCCTTCGATGTGGCAAGTCTGGGAATTCCCGCGCTGTCAGGCAAAGAGCCGGTGACGGAAATCTACGAGGGTTATGCCGGCGTGGTATTTAACTACATCGACAGCGTAAAGTATGACAGAGGCATCGATTTGGCGGTCAGCGTACCTAACCGTGGCGCGATATGGGGCATGGAGGACGACGACGTTGTGGAAGTGACCTGTACCGTGGATAAGCGGGGAGCGGTTCCCATGCAGTTTTCCAGAGAGGAAATCGCACCCTCCAATCTGCTTCTGATGCAAACCATCAAGCGCTACGAAAAGCTGACGGTGGAGGCAGTCAGGAGGAAATCCAGGGAAGCAGCCGTGGAAGCGCTCACCATACATCCGCTGGTGGGAGACTATGAACTGGCGGTAAAGCTGGTGGAGGCATATTGCGAACATAACAGGCAGTGGATTGGAGAGTGGAAGTAGGTAGGAGAGGAGGATGCCATGAAGAGGGTGCTGTGTATTGCAGAATCCTGCTGTGATATTATTTTCGGCGCGCTGCCCCGTATTCCGAAGCCGGGAGAAGAAATTTACTGCGGACATTTTGAAGTGAAGGCGGGCGGCGGCGCCAATACGCCCATGGTTCTGGGGCGTATCGGTGTTCCCGTCCGTTTTCTTACCGGTGTCGGTGACGATTTTTTCGGCGAAATGGTGAAGCGGGCGCTGCAGGGAAGCCGTGTAGAGCTGGCGGACACAGGGGTCAGGGCAGGAAGCGCGACGCCTGTTTCGGCGGTGCTGAGCACGAAGGAGGACAGAAGTTTTGTTTCCTACGGCGGAAGCGGCGGTGATTTTATGACAGAAAAAAGGCTTGAAGAGGAAATCAGGCAGGCGGATATCGTCCATACCTATCTGGGCTACTGTCTGCATTATCCCATCAGCCGTCTCTGTGCCGCATACGGGAAAAAGCTTAGTCTGGACACGTCATGTGCGGACGCGGATTCCATCGGGGAAGCAAAAGAGATACTGCGTGCCTGTCATTTCTTAAAAGTCAATGAGGACGAGGCGCTGAAGCTGACAAAGGAGTATAATCCGTGGAGGGCGGCAGAGGCGTTGGCAGCGTTTGGCATTGAGCACGTAATTGTTACCATGGGCGCAAAGGGAAGCATCGCGCTCTGCAGCGGAAGGCGGTATGAGCAGCCAGTCATCCGTATGGGGGCCTGCGTGGATGCCTGCGGAGCCGGCGACAGCTTTGCCGCGGGTATCCTGGCAGGTGCAGCGGCAGGGGCGCCTATGGCGGATATGCTGAAGCTGGGCGCGGTCCTGTCCGGCATGTGTGTAACATGGTACGGCGGTGTGTCTGACACACTGGATGCGGACACGGTGAGGAAACGTTTTCACAAAAATTAGAAAAATGAGCAAATACTATTGCAAAAAATAAAGCAGTATGATAATATTTACCTATGAGTAAACGATAACGCAAAATAATAAGGAGGTATTTATATGAAAAAGTTATCAGTGATGTTGGCGGTTGCACTGGCGGCAGGTACTCTGGCCGGCTGCGGCGATAAGCCTTCCAATCCCGTTGACACCAGTACGACACCGGACACCATACAGGAGTCCACACCGGCGCCTACACAGGAGCCGGAAGAGCAGGGTGATGAACTGGCAGCAGGGACAACCTTTGATTCCGTGGCAGACTTCAATACGGAAGAGGGACAGAGCGGTGTATGGCAGTACTACTTCTCAGGCGACAATGGAGAAACCTATGACGCCTGCGGCAGTTATGATGAGTATCCGGATGCAAGTGTAAGAGGCTGGCATCCATGGGAAGGCAGCTACATAGGCGTTGGTTTCAACGACAATGTAGAAGGCTTTCTGGAGCTGAACACAGACGGCGTTTCCACAGACTGGTCCAACCAGATGGGTGTTTTGGCGTTCGAGGCGCCTGCTTCAGGTAAATATGTGATTACAGCAAAGGTATGGAATCCCTGGAGTCAGGCGTGCGACGCATTTACCTTTAAGAAGGAAGACGGCACAGTGGTACTTTCTGTGGATATGGCTGAAATAATCGACAATTATGCATATGTGCAGCCCACGGACGTACAGATGGAGAAAGGGGAGAAGCTGTATATATACTGTAACTCCACCGACAGCAGCTGGGTGAGCGCTTATATCGGATGCACCATGGTATATGAGCCGACGGATGATTCGGTTTACACGGTTCCCGAGGTGGAAGCGCGTGAAATACCCGGCGTGGACCCTGACTTCGCACAGGAGGCAGCTTATAACGCATATCAGAATTTTGACAAAGAGGATGCAGAAGGCGCAAACGGCGTATGGCTTTATGCTTCCACGACGGACGGCAGCACCTTTGTTCCGACTGTAGAGTACAGGGAGACGGATTACGATGCAGACGAGTGGTTTTCTGAGGACGGCACCGGCATCGGACAGGTAGGCTATCTGGAGGGCGAATATCTGGAGCTTAACACGCCGGGCAGCGGCGCAACCATGATGGCACTGGGCTTTAAGGCTCCGGCGGACGGCACCTACAACTTTAGCGGCTATGTGTTCAATCCCTACAGCCAGAGCGCGGATAAGTTCTATGCCGTACAGAACGGAGAACAGAAAGCAGAAATCGACATAGCGGAATACACATCCAAGCCAAACGAGTACAGCTTTGAGGCAGAGATGAGCGAGGGAGATGTTCTGTATTTCTACTGCCCTTCCACAACAGAGGGCGGCTGGGTCAGCGCATATATTTCCGTATTTGTAAATGAGGCAGAGTAACAAATAAAGCAGCAGGGGCAGACGGAGTAAAAATGGAAGATGCGGAAATTCCCTGCCAAGGAAAACGGCACAGGCGGATTTCCGCATCTTTTAATGCATTAAGCCGGCGGCAGAAAAGGCCGGAGGAAGGCATGGTACGCATATGAAGGTATTAAATTTTGGTTCTCTGAACATGGACATGGTATATCAGATGGAGCATTTTATCCGCAGCGGGGAAACCTTTGCGGCAACACGGCTTGACAAATTTCCCGGCGGCAAGGGGCTCAACCAGTCCATCGCACTGGCAAAGGCGGGCGCCTGCACTTATCATGCGGGCAGCATCGGCGCAGACGGCGGGCTTTTGACGGAAACGCTGCAGGCGGCCGGTGTGGATACGCGGTATGTAAGGACGGTGGAAGAGGTGACGGGACATGCCGTGATACAGGTGGACAGGACGGGAGAAAATTCCATTATTTTGTATGCGGGTGCGAACGGCACTGTGACTTCAGAGCAGATTGACCGGGTACTTGCGGGTTTTTCTGCCGGTGACTATCTGATACTGCAGAACGAAATAAACAAGCTGGATGAAATTATGGAGAAGGCATATGCCGCAGGGCTTAAAATTGTGCTGAATCCTTCTCCCATGAACGAGGTAATACAGACGCTGCCGCTTGATAAGGTATCGGTTTTTATGCTGAACGAGATAGAAGGCGCAGAGTTAGCCGGTGAAAGTGAACCGGAAAGGATACTCTCCGTATTGACGGACAAATACAGGGAAGCGGAGTTTGTGCTGACGCTTGGCGGAAAGGGTTCCATTTATGCAAAGGGGGAACAGCGCATAAGGCAGGGTATCTACAAGGTACAGGCGGTGGATACCACGGCGGCGGGAGACACCTTTACAGGATATTTTATCAGCACGCTGATGCAGACGAACGAGCCCGCGCGTGCGCTTGACATTGCGGCCCGGGCGAGTGCGCTGGCAGTGTCGAGAAAGGGCGCGGCGCCTTCCATACCGGACAGGGAAGAAGTGGAACAGGCGGCGCTTCCAAAAGCTGAAAATTAAGGACAACAAAAAGAGCAGGAGCGGACATGGAAAAGTTTCGGGAACAGGAGCAGCGGTTTACGGCGCTTAGGGAAAAACTGGAATATGGCGTATATCATGTGGCAGAGGATTTGGAGATAGAAGCCTATGTGACAAAAGAGCCCGTGCCATTTGCTGAGCGGACAGGCGGCAGGCATATGACACTTAAGCCCGGGGAGCACTGGGGCGAACTCTTTGACTGCGGGTGGTTTCATTTTACGGGCAGGATACCGGCAGAACTGGTTGACAAACATACGGCAGTGCTGGTTGACGTGTCTGCGGAAGGGCTTCTTGTGGATGAGAACGGAGACCCGGTGCAGGGTCTTACCAGCGCAACCTCGCGTAACGAATTTCCGCTGGGACTGTGGGGCAAGAGAACCATAGAAATGAAAGACTGCACAAAGGATGGCAGTACGGTGGATTTCTGGGTTGACTTTACCTGCTGCGATGTGGAAGGACAGTACAAAAATAACGGTAGGGTGAAGGAGGCATGTATCGCGTATATAGACGACTTGTGCAGGGATGCCTTCTATGACTGGGTGGTATGTCAGAGCCTTTTCGTCGGACTATGCGAGAACGGCGATGCTTACGGCAGTGAGGTGGGCGAAATCCTGGAGGAGGCGGCAGCGGTGCTGGAGGCTTCCTTAGGGGGAACGGATACGGCTGTCACGACAAAAGAACAGGCGGCAGCGGGGACGGAAGCGCTGATGAAGGGCAGGGACGCCTATGCGGAAGGGCTTGACAAATCAGGAGAGCGGATTTCCGTATGGCTGGATGTAGAAACCAATCATACGCGCAAATGCCAGCTTACCTT
>CAMWLB010000195.1 GCA_947174985.1 uncultured Lachnospiraceae bacterium
GAAGGGCTGCTTCCTGTTATGCTGTACGCAACGAATGGGGAGAATGGATTTTATTATGATATCTCATCGATGCAGGGATTGGATAAATGGTTTATAAAAGAAAAAATAAATGAAAAATGGGTGGATAAGCTAATGTCCGGTCTGCAGACGGCATTATGGTCTTTAAAGGAGTACTTGCTGGACAGTCGCAATCTGATTATGCGTCGGGACTGTATTTTTGTGAATATGGAATCGGAAAAAATATTCTTTCTGTATTATCCATATTATACAGAACAAGAAAAGAGTAATATGGAGGATTTGATGTCCTTTTTAATAGAAAACGCAGAAGAAAAGGAGCACGATACTACGGCATTTCTCTATAATCTCTTTGCAAAGTGGGACAGAGTACAGGAAGGTTTTAAGCCGGAGGATATGGTTTCTTTGTGGGTAAACCATAAACGGGAAAAGGAAAAGAAAGACGCATTAGAGGAACATGAAGAAAGGATTTCCGCCTGTCCAAAGCCGGAGGATGAGAAACCGGAGATTATTGTGGAAAGAAAAAAAGACTTATCTGAATTTATTTTCGGGCGGCATAAAAAAATAAAGACAGAAGGCTGTCAGAAACATATTGCGGCGGAAGCCTGGGAATATAAAGCGGATAAGCAGCAGGATACAGAAAACGGTACAAAAGAAACTGATGAAATGACGCAAACAGTATATATGGAGATAAGTCCGGAAACAGAAGAAAGAAAATTGTATGGAAGCGGCAGGGAAAACAGAAAAGTAATTTCTCTTGACAAGCTGCCGTTAGTCATCGGCAAAAAAGAGAAGGTCGCCGATGTAGTACTTCAAAATGCTTCTATCAGCAGAATGCACGCCCGCATCACGGAGGAGAATGGAAGAATTTATTTAGAGGATTTAAACGCAACAAATGGAACCTTTCAGAATGGGGTGAGGCTGAAGCCTTATGAAAAAGTAGAAATTCTAAAAGAGGACGAGATAAAGCTGGGAAAGTTGATGTTCACCTATCGTTGACATAAAAGGTGAGAAATGATACCCTAAAAAACAGAAACGTTTGTTTAAAAGAGTAGGTGCGCGAATATGGATACAAGGTGGTTAAAGCAACAATGGTTTAGACTGAAGCTGCTTCCCTATATCACAATTTTTCTGGTTACAGCAAATGTTATTATATTTCTGATATGTACATTTACAGGTGAAATGTTATATAATGTAGGGGAATTGAGTCCAAAGTCTTTTCTGGAGGACGGACGTTATTTTGGTGTCATTACAGCAATGTTTCTTCATGCGGATATTTATCATCTGGCAAACAACATGCTGTTGCTTGCCGGTTTGGGCATGATGATGGAAAAGGATATCGGACATTTGAAGTTTACGGTATTATATTTTGTGGCGGGCCTGGGTGGCAACGTTGTTTCTCTGAGCTATAAAATGTTTACCGATGAATGGTACGTCAGCTCTATTGGTGCAAGCGGAGCAGTTTTTGGACTGGTGGGTACTCTGCTGGCAATGGTTTTGTGCCGTACGGAATCGATGCCCAATGTGACATGGCAGAGGATTCTCATCGTGATAGTTTATTCACTGTATAGCGGCATGCGTACAGACAATATCGATAATGCTGCGCATATTGGCGGTTTTTTAGCCGGATTTCTGGCGGGTCTGTTAATATGTGTCTTCCGAAAAAAGTTGAATAAAAAAAGCGTATTCAACTATTGATTTATGAAAACGGAATATTTTCCGTTGTATAAGTGCGCACCGCAGCGCGCAGATGGGTATAAGGATGAATATTAATATTTACTACGGCGGAAGAGGTCTGATTGATGACCCTACTTTGTTTGTGATCAACAAGATGCAGGAGGTTTTAGAGGAACTGCATGTGAAAGTTGAGCGGTATAATTTATACGAGCAGAGAAACCGCATCACGACCCTTCCTAAAACACTTAAAAATGCAGATGGAATTATTCTGGCGGCCACTGTGGAATGGTATGGCATAGGCGGGTATATGCTTCAGTTTCTAGACTCGTGCTGGCTGTACGGCGATAAAGAGAAAATAGAAAAAATATATATGTGCCCCGTTGTCATGGCGACCACATATGGAGAGCGTGACGGGAAGCTGACGCTCTCAACTGCGTGGGAGATTCTGGGAGGACGTCCCTGCAGCGGTATGTGCGGATATATAGCGAATACCACACAGCTTGAGATGAATAAAGAGTATATTACGCTGATAGAGAAAAAAGCTGAAAACATGTACCGGACTATAAATCAGAAAATGGCCAGTTTTCCAGCAAGCTATCAGGCTGTTAAAAAGGTGGTATTCAGTACGCAGAATATAGATTTAACACCGCAGGAGTCGGAGCAGCTTTCGCAATATGCTTCCGACGACAGCTATGTACAGCGCCAGAAAGCGGATATACAGGAGCTTACCAGTATGTTTAAGGATTTGATGGGAGGCTCTCAGGAGGAAGAGGAGGAGCTTATCAAGCGCTTTGAAAAGTCTTTTAAGCCGCAGGCAGGTTTAAAGGCCGATTATAAAATCTTTATTGGAGAGAAAAAAGTGCCTTTGACTCTTGCGGTAAGTGCGGGTGCGCTGATTTGCAAGTTTGGCGGGGAAGTGCAGGCTGATGTAGAAATACATGCAGAAAAGGAAACTATAAATGACATTATGTATGGCAGAATGACTTTTCAGAGGGCATTTATGTCAGGCGAAATGAAGATGAAGGGTGACTTCAGAATGCTTAGGGCATTGGATCAGATATTTTTGTTTGAAGACAAATAGCCATAAGCATCTGTAGAAGAATATTGCTTATGCAGTAGAATGGGAGGAAAAATGAAAAAAGAAGATTGTATTTTTTGTAAAATTGCAGCTGGTGAAATTCCCTCAAAAACGTTGTATGAGGACGGACAATTTCGTGTGATACTGGATTTGGCGCCGGCGACAAAGGGACATGCCTTAGTGATTCCCAAGGAGCATTATGCAAATATATATGAGATTCCGCAGGAGACAGCAGCAGGCGTTATGAAGCTGGCAAAGACGATGGCAGAAAAAATGACTGAGAAGCTGGGGGCGGTTGGATTTAATTTGCTGCAGAATAACGGTGAAGTGGCAGGTCAGTCTGTGATGCATTTCCATATGCATTTGATTCCAAGATATAATGGAGACGGACAACAGTTGTTTCATGAGCAGCCTACAGCTTCACAGGACGAATTAGAGGAAATAAAGAGGCAGATTACAGAATAAACTTAATTAAAGGATATAATATGCGAACGATTCATGTAGGTGAGATAACAAAGAACATTAAGGAAATGTGCATAGAGGCAAATCATTTTCTCTCGCAGGATATGGATATTGCAATGAAACATGCAGTTTCTGTGGAAAAGGCACCGTTGGGATGCCAGATTCTTGAACAGCTGCAAGAAAACCTGCAAATTGCCGGTGAAGATATGATTCCGATATGTCAGGATACTGGTATGGCAGTGATTTTCCTTAAGATTGGACAGGAGGTTCATTTTGAGGGCGGTCTGCTGGAGAATGCTGTCAATGAAGGAGTACGTCAGGGGTATACAGAAGGATACCTGCGGAAATCGGTGGTAAAAGATCCTTTGTTAAGAGAAAATACCAAGGATAATACGCCAGCGGTAATACATTACGAAATAGTAGAGGGAGATAAGGTTACGGCGACTGTTGCACCAAAAGGTTTTGGCAGTGAAAACATGAGCCGGATATTTATGCTGAAGCCGTCAGACGGTATTGACGGAGTGAAACAGGCAATTTTGACTGCAGTAAAGGATGCAGGTCCCAACGCATGTCCGCCTATGGTAGTAGGTGTAGGAATCGGAGGAACCTTTGAAAAATGTGCGCTTTTGGCAAAGAAAGCGTTGACGAGACCGGTAAATGAGCACTCAGAAATCCCTTATGTAAAAGAGATGGAGGAGGAAATGCTGCAAAAAATCAACTGCCTGGGGATAGGACCGGGCGGATTGGGCGGCACGGTAACAGCATTGGCGGTTAATGTGGAAACATATCCCACACATATAGCCGGATTGCCGGTTGCCGTTAATATATGTTGTCATGTCAATCGGCATGTAACAAGAATTATATAAAAAGAATAGAATCCTTTCAAATGGATTCTGCATACAGGAAAGCCGTATAACAAAAGGGTTGGGAAAAGACTTAATCTGGAAGAGCGGCTTGTCTTAAAGCAGAAAGGTAAAGACAGCGATGGATAAACATATATACACTCCATTGACAGAAGAAAAGGCGAGGGAGTTAAGAGCCGGAGATTATGTATATATTACCGGTACAATATTTACTGCGCGTGACGCAGCGCATAAAAGAATGCAGGAAGCACTTGATGCTGGCGAAAATTTGCCGATAGAACTGAAGGATGCTATCATATATTACATGGGTCCTTCACCGGCGAGGGAAGGCAGACCGATTGGCTCGGCAGGACCGACAACCGCAAGCAGAATGGATAAATATGCGCCAACTCTGCTCGATTTGGGATTAAAGGGAATGATAGGAAAAGGAAAACGTTCTCAGGAAGTGCGGGATGCAATCGTCAGAAACGGAGCAGTCTATTTTGCCGCAGTAGGAGGCGCGGGTGCGCTTCTGTCAAAGTCCATTACGGCGTCGGAATTGGTTGCATATGAGGATTTAGGCACTGAAGCAATACGCAGGCTGGAGGTTGTGAATTTTCCGGTTATTGTGGTAGCGGATGCGGAAGGAAATAACCTGTATGAAACTGCTATCAGGGAATATGCATCCGAAAGCACTTGCGAATTATAATACTGCCTGCCGCGAATTTGTAAGCCATGAGCGGCTTTGTGCAATAAAACAGCGCAGAAATGAGGTCAAAAATGAGAAGAATTGTCTTGATGGTTTTACGTTTGTTTTACATTGCGCCATACTATGTGTATCGTATCTGGAAATTTGGAAGGGATGATAACGCTTCTTATGAAGAGGCTTTTGCCTACATTAAGAAAGTGACAAAACGGGCAAATCATGCTGGCAGGGTTATCATTGAATCCCATGGAGAAGAAAATCTGCCGAAGAAAGATGGTTACATTCTTTTTCCGAATCATCAGGGACTTTTTGACGGACTGGTTTTTTTAGAGTCTTCGCCCAGACCATTTACTTATATTACGAAAAAAGAGGCAAGAAACGTATTTTTGCTGAAGCAGGTAGGCGATGCGCTGGGTGTTATTGCAATAGACAGAGAAGACATCAAACAGTCTATGCAGGTTATTAATCAAGTAGCGGAAGAAGTAAAGAATGGAAAGAACTTCCTGATTTTTCCGGAGGGTACAAGAAGCAGAATGGGAAATCAGCTGTTGGAATTTAAAGGAGGTAGCTTTAAAAGTGCAACAAAAGCAAAGTGCCCCATTGTGCCGTGCGCATTGATTGATTCTTTCAAACCCTTTGATGAAAAATCCATCAAGAAGGTAACCGTTAAACTTACTTATCTGCCGCCAATGTACTATGAAGAGTATAAAGGAATGAAAACCCATGAAATTGCGGGAGAAGTAAAAAGACGGATTGAAGCGGAAATTGCCAGACAGCTTGCAGAATCAAAATAGATCCTGATAATGTTTTATGGCAATGGTTTAGATTTGCGGCGGTGGTGTCCTGTAATCAATTTGCAAGAAAAAGCATTGACAAAGCGGGATTTGATATGTATAATAACTTTTGCATCATGAATTTAGTGATTGCATTCAAACTTGACAGAGGCAATTCGGATTTGGAGAAATACTCAAGAGGCCGAAGAGGCGCCCCTGCTAAGGGTGTAGGTCGGGCAACCGGCGCGAGGGTTCAAATCCCTCTTTCTCCGTTTAGCAGCTAAAGTCAAGATAGGAAGTGCTCTAAGAGTACTTCCTATTTTTATCTAAGGAGTGTATCCCTTGAATTTGCTTTTGGAAATAAATATAGTAAAATCAAGAACAAAATTGATTGTATAATAT
>CAMWLB010000196.1 GCA_947174985.1 uncultured Lachnospiraceae bacterium
CAATACTAGTATATCATATATTTAGTATGTATGCAAAGAAAAATATACAATTTATGGTAGAGAATCCAAAGTTTTGCTATATATTTAAGCTTTATCCGGATGAATCTTTTTGCAGCATGCCACTGCCAGTGCACCCGGTCCGATATGGCATGCAACACTTAAGGAAAGAGGGTCTATATGGATATCGTAGCCTGGGAAAACAGCCAGAACCTCTTCCTTCAACTGTTCTGCTGCTTCTCTGTTGTAGGTATAGGCTATCTCCAGCCAGATTCCCTTTTCCTCCGTCAGTCCGCCAAAACGATTGATAATGTCATTTTTGACAGCATTAATCATGATGGACTTTCCCTGTGTGCTTGTCCTTGCCTTGGCAAAGGCATCCAGCTTTTCACCCTGTATCTGAAGTACCGGTTTCAACCTTAAAATAGTGCCCAGCGCTGCAGCCGCAGGCGTAATCCTGCCGCCTTTTTTCAGATAGTAGAGTGTGTCCAGCATAATGTAGATACTGCTGTTAAACTTGTCATTTTCAAGAAACTCTTTGATTTCTGCGCCGCTCATTCCTTTGTCCGCAAGCAGCATGGCATCCAGCACGGACTGTCTCTGTGTAACGGATATTCTCTGGTTATTTACCACATGCACCTTACCTTCAAATTCGGGCTCGTTTGCCAGCATCATCGCGCTCTGGCAGGAGCCGGACAGCCCGCTGCTCATAGGAATGTGGACAATCTCGTCATTCTTTGTAAGAAGCTCTTTCCAAAGATTCATCACTGACTCCGGCGAGGGCTGGCTGGTGCCGATATCAGCGCCTTCGGCAAGCTTCACATAAAACTCCTCCTGCGTAAGGCTGATATCCTCATAGTATGTATCTCCGTTAATCATAAAAGGCATGGGTAGAACAGCTATGGACATCTCTGCCGCCTGTTTTTGTGTAATACCACTGTTTGAGTCTGTTACAACAGCTATTCTGGGCATAGTTCCCTCCAAAGTTAATCATAAATTTAATAGTAAAATATATCTGTTATTTTACATTCAGATAGTCGTAAAGTCAATACAATTCAACGTTCCTTCTTTTACCTGTTCCAAATACCGTTGAATCAGCCCGCTTTCCTGAAATGCCGCTGCACCCGCTTCCACACAGTCCGCCGCCTGCTTTAACACAGCCGCATCCTGATAAATGTCCCCAAGCTTAAACTGCATCTCCCCACTCTGGCGTATGCCAAACAAATCCCCCGGTCCCCTGAGGCGCAGATCTTCACCTGCAATATAAAAGCCGTCGTTGGAGCGGTTTAGGATTTCCAGTCTCTCCTTTGTTTCCTTGCTGTCATTGGTGCTCACAAAAATACAGTAGCTCTGGTGCGCTCCGCGCCCCACGCGTCCTCTGAGCTGATGAAGCTGCGCGAGACCAAAACGCTCTGCATTTTCCACCAGCATCACCGTAGCGTTAGGCACATTGATTCCCACCTCGATAACCGTGGTGGAGACCAGAACGTCAATCTGTCCTGCCGCAAAGGCTTCCATAATACGGTTTTTATCAGCAGGACGCATCTTGCCATGCAGATACGCAGTCTGCACAGAGGCAGGAAGAGCTGCCCTAAGCTTTTCTGTGTAATCAATTACATTTTCCAGACCGTCCGTCTCGCCCTCTTCCACCATGGGACAAATGCAGTAAACCTGTCTTCCCGCATGTACCTCTTTGGCGATAAAGTCATATGCTTTCGGACGCCAGTTTGGCCCCACAACACAGTTTTTGATAGGCATTCTGCCGGAGGGAAGTTCATCAATGATAGAAATATGCAGGTCCCCATATAAAATAATGGCAAGTGTGCGGGGAATGGGCGTTGCACTCATTACCAGCACATGGGGGTGGTTTCCTTTATCCTTTAAGTTTTCCCGCTGTCTTACGCCGAAACGATGCTGCTCGTCCGTAATGACAAGGGCAAGTTTATGAAAGACTACATTTTCCTGAATCACAGCATGGGTTCCCAGCGCCAGATTGGCGCTCCCGTCCGCCAACGCCGCATAGGCTTCTTTTTTGGCGGCGGCTGTCTGTGATCCGGTCAAAAGCACCGGCTTAAATGGCAGATGATATTTTTCGGTCAACTCCCTGATACTCTCGTAGTGCTGTCTCGCAAGCACTTCCGTCGGCGCCATCATGGCTCCCTGATAGCCGTTTGACACGCACAAAAGCAGCGCAAAAATGGCGACAATGGTCTTTCCGGAACCAACGTCTCCCTGTACCAGACGGCTCATGACATATTCGCCCGTCATATCGGCAGTAATTTCCTCTATCACTTTTGTCTGCGCCTTTGTCAGCCTGTACGGGAGCGCCTCTAAAAAACGCCCTGTTTCTGCCGTCTCTATCATAGGCGCATGGTTTTTTTCCTGTTCTGCAGCCGCCTTGCTGTCCCTAAGCATAAGAATGAAGAAAAAGAACTCATTAAACACCAGACGTTTTCTCGCTGCAATAAGCTGCTCCCTGCTCTCAGGAAAATGGATGGCACACAGCGCCTCTGCATAGCCCATCAGTTCCTCTTCTTTCAGCAGTTTTTCGGGAAGCAGTTCTTTTGGCATGGAACAGAGGCTGAGCACCTGCTTTACGGCTTTTGCCACCGCCTGATTGGTGATTCCCTTTGTCAGGGCGTACCGCGGCTGGATAAAAGACATCAGGCTCTTGTACTCTTCCTCTTTATATATTTTAGGCTGCTCCATGACAAGCGCAGGCATGCCAATCGCCGGTTTTTCTCCCTCTGCATTTTGACTTCTGTGATATTTTTCCTGTACCATACCGCGGAACAGATAAATCTGCCCGCTTTTTAAAGTATTTTTTAAAAATGGCATATTAAAAAAGGTAAGCTGCATGGTTCCAGTGGCATCCCGGACGGACACCGTCAGAATTTTTAAGTTCCTGACCTGCTTTACAAGCGGTGTTCCCATTACCAGCCCACGAACTGCACACACATCTCCGACGTGTGCATCGCTTATATAAACCGGCTCCTCAAAGGTTTCATAGTCTCTGGGAAAATAAAACAGCAAATCCTTCAGCGTTTCAATATGCAGCTTATGAAAAAGAGCGGCGGATTTCTCCCCCACTCCTTTCAATGTGGTAATATCTGATTGCAGATTCATAAAAATTTCCTTATTCAGCAGAAATGATATAGTAGTAAATCGGCTGTCCGCCGTACTGCAGCTCCACATCGCAGCCGCTATATTTCTCTGCAACAGCCGCTCTTATCTTCTCCGCATCTTCTTCCCCGACATCGCTGCCATGGTAGATGCTGATAAGCTCCACGCTGTCGTCCATCATGGAATCCACCATACTGAGCGTAATCTCTGACAAATCCGTGCCCACGGCAAGGATTCCCGCATCACCGATACCCATATAATCACCCTGTTTGATGGTCTTGTCGTCAATCTGCGTGTCACGTACCGCATAGGTAACTTCTCCGGTCTTGACATTTTTGATTTCCTCCGACATCACGGAAGCATTTTCCTCTGCGGATAAATCCGGCACATAATTGATGACTGCAGTGATACCCTGCGGAACAGTCTTTGTGGGAATCACAATGATTTTCTTGTCATTCGTCATCTTTGCCGCCTGTTCCGCCGCCAGAATGACATTTTTATTGTTTGGCAGGATATATACCGTATCAGCATTGACCTTTTCAATGGCGTCGAGCATGTCTGCCGTAGCCGGATTCATGGTCTGTCCGCCCTCGATGATATAGTCAACGCCAAGTCCTTTAAAGATTTCATTCATGCCGTCTCCGATGGATACCGCAACAAAACCGGCGGGCTTTCTCTCAGCCGGAACCTGTTCTTCAGGCGAAGCCTGTGCAGCCTGTTCTGCCGGCTGACTTTCCGTTTTCTGCTTTTCAGCCTCTTTGAACAGCTTTTCCTGATGCTCGAGACGCATGTTGTCAATTTTCATATTGGACAATGCACCATACTTCAACGCCCTCTGAATGGCAAGACCGGGGTCGTTGGTATGTACATGTACCTTGACCACATCATCATCCGTGACACATACAATAGAGTCCCCGATAGACTCTAAGAAAGCTTTAAAATCCATTTCCTGCTTGATATTAAAGTTCCTGTTCAGCATAATGATAAATTCCGTGCAGTAACCGAATTTAATATCCGCCTGTGCCTCCGTCTTTGCACCTGAGGAAGCCGCAGCAGGTGTCTCTGAAATGGTATAATCAATTTCTTTTCCTAAAAATGCATCATAAGCGCCGGCAAGAGCCTCCACAAGACCCTGTCCGCCGGAATCCACTACGCCTGCCTGCTTGAGCACGGGCAGAAGCTCCGGTGTCTGGCTCAACACATAGCGGGCATGTTCAATGACGGCTGCCAGAAATTCACCCATATCCTCCACGCCGTCCTCATAAAGCGCACGCGCTTTTTCCGCCGCGCCTCTGGCAACGGTCAGGATCGTACCTTCCTTTGGCTTCATAACAGCCTTATATGCAGTCTCAACCGCCTTGTCAAACGAATCTGTCAAAGCGGGAAGATCAATGGTATCCAGTTCTTTGATGCTTCTGGTAAAACCGCGTAACAACTGTGAGAGGATAACGCCGGAATTACCTCTTGCCCCCCTTAAGGAGCCTCCCGAAATCGCCTTACACAAATCCTTCATATTGGGATTGTCGCCAAGGGCAACTACTTCTTTGGCAGCGGACATAATGGTGAGCGTCATATTGGTGCCCGTATCCCCATCGGGAACAGGAAACACATTGAGCTCGTTTATCCACTCCTTTTTAGATTCCAAACTTTTTGCGCCGGCTAAGAACATCTTTGCAAGCATCTTAGCGTCGATTGTATTTAAAGCCACGATAAATCCTCCTTAATCAATCACTCTCACACCTTCGACAAAGATGTTTATTTTTTCGATCTGTATACCGGTAAACTCTTCCACCTTATACTTTACGTTGGCAATCAGATTGTCGGAAACAGCTAAAATGCTGATTCCATAAGCCACGATAACGTGGAAATCCAATGTCAGCTTATTGTTTTTGATGGAAACGGCAATCCCTCTTGTAAGATTGTCTCTTTTGAGCAGCTTAGCCAGACCATCCCTTGCAGAATACCCTGCCATGCCAACAATACCAAAGCATTCCATTGCAACGCTGCCCGCGTACTGCGCAATTACTTCACTGTCAATCGTAACGTTACCCATGTGAGTATTCATAGAAGAACTTTTCATGTAAAACCTCCTTCTTGCCTGCCGCCGTCCTTGGCGTCAGCATTACATATAGTGTATTATAACTGCTTTCCCTAAAAAATGGAATAAAAATTTTCAAAAAATCAAAAAACTTCAGTTTCTACTTGCAATCCGTTTTTTTTTCTGTTAATATATCAATGTTGCGAGCTTATACAGCTCATAGGAACATAAAAAGAGACTAATGCGGAAGCATTTAGAGGAGGTGTCAAGATGGCTAAATGTGATATTTGTGGTAAAGGCGTTCATTTTGGTAATAACGTAAGCCATTCTAATAAAAGAACCAACAGAATCTGGAATCCCAATATCAAGCGCGTTAAATGCAAAGTAAACGGCGGTGCCAAGAGAATTCATATTTGCACCAGATGCTTAAGATCCGGAGTGGTTGAAAGAGCATAAGCATAACCAATCATAAAAGGCTTTCTATGATGATTCATAGGAAGCCTTTTTGTTTCGGATATCGCCTGCTATTCCGCTTTTTTCCTTCTCTCATACTCCCTGTTGATAAGCTGCACCAGCTTTCCATCCCCGCACAGGTTGTCCGGATGAAAAATTTTCAGCAAATCTTTATACCGTTTTCTAAGTGCCAATGGATTGTTTGCACCTCTGAAAAGCACTGCCGCAATATCCTCCGGCTCCCGTCTGCTCTCGCCTTGCAAAAATTCCTTCTCCACTTGTAAA
This sequence comes from uncultured Lachnospiraceae bacterium, assembly GCA_947174985.1. GTDB lineage: Bacteria > Bacillota > Clostridia > Lachnospirales > Lachnospiraceae > Acetatifactor. The sequence goes on from CAMWLB010000196.1 coordinate 5,897, forward strand.
CGTGCGCGCTCCTTTTCCAGCTTTCTTCTGCC
>CAMWLB010000197.1 GCA_947174985.1 uncultured Lachnospiraceae bacterium
GTTTGCCGTCATATTTATCTCTCTGCTGGCGGCGACTCTGTTTATCTGCTGGTTTATCAATCATACCTTTCTTCCCCGATACTACGCAGAAAACAGGGAAAAAGCCATACTGGACACCTACAACCTATTGAATGATGCCGCGGCAAATTCCAGATTTACTTCCGAAGCATTTCAGATAGAACTTGAAAAAATATCGGGCAGATACAATATTATGGGTGTGATTCAGGACTCGGGAGGTGTCATTATCGGAACCTTCGGAAATGATATGGAGATGCTGCAGGGATTGCTTTGGGACAGGCTCTATGTGCCGGTGCAGGATCCTCAAATCCTAAGCCAGAGCGACTATTACACCATACAGAGGGTGACAGATTCCAAAACCCGAACCGAATATATGGAGTTGATTGGCTGGCTGTGCGGCGGACAGGTGGTTTATATACGGACGCCTCTGGAAAATATCAGGGAGAGTGCGGCGATAGCAAACCGTTTTCTGCTCTATGTCGGCATAGCCGGTGTTGTGGTGAGCAGTATTGTCATCTGGCTTGTATCCAGAAAGATAACAGAACCGATTTTAGAACTGGCGCACATATCCGAGCGCATGACAAGACTTGATTTTGAAGCAAAATATACCGGAAAAGGCAAAAATGAAATTTCAATTTTGGGGGATAATATCAATGCACTGTCTGAAACGCTTTATGAGACCATAAAGGAATTAAAAACAGCGAACAATGAGCTGCAAAAGGATATAGAAAAGAAAAATCAGACAGATGAAATGCGAAAGGAATTTTTGTCTAATGTTTCCCATGAACTGAAGACGCCTATTGCACTGATACAGGGCTATGCGGAGGGGCTGAAGGAGGGCATCAACGACGACGCGGAGAGCAGAGCGTTTTATTGTGATGTCATTATGGATGAAGCTGCCAAGATGAATCAGATGGTAAAAAAGCTGATGACATTGAACCAACTGGAATTTGGCTATGATGTAGTAAGCATGGAGCGCTTTGATATTGTATTGTTGATTCGCAATTATATACATTCTGCAGCGATTCTCACAAAACAGAATGATATCTCTGTGCACATGACATGCGAGGCGCCCCTTTATGTGTGGGGGGACGAATTTAAGACAGAGGAGGTCTTTGCCAACTACTTTTCCAACGCGGTAAATCATTGTGAGGGTGAAAAAATCATTGAAGTCCGGTTTGCCCAGACAGGGAATAAGGTCAGAATAGAGGTGTTTAATACCGGGGAAAGGATACCGGAGGAGAGTATGCCCCATCTGTGGGAGAAGTTTTACAAGGTTGATAAGGCAAGGACCAGGGCATACGGCGGAAGCGGCGTCGGACTTTCTATCGTGAAGGCAATTATGGAATCCATGAATCAGGGGTATGGTGTGAAAAATGATGTGGATGGCGTTACCTTCTGGTTTGAATTGGAGACAGTCGGAAAAGAATAGCCGGAAATGATGAGGGAGGATTTGATTTTGGAGGGAAATGAAAAGGAAAAGGTATTGCTTGTGGGCGTCAATACCGGAGGAGAAGATGATTTTGAACAGTCTATGAAGGAACTGGAGAGTCTGGCGGAAGCCTGCAATATGCAGGTGACAGGTATGATTACGCAGAGTCTTGAGACAGTGAACAAAGCACTGTACATCGGAACGGGAAAGGTGGAGGAGGTTCGTTCCTTTGCAGAGGACTGCGAGGCGGAACTGGTAATTTTTGAAGATACTTTAAGTCCATCCCAGTTAAAGAATCTGGAGGAGGAGCTAAAGCTTCCCGTTATGGATCGTACCAATCTGATACTGGATATTTTTGCGACCAGAGCGAAGTCAAGGGAGGCAAAACTGCAGGTTGAAACGGCAAGGCTGAAATATCTTCTGCCCCGCCTTGTGGGCATGCATGCCGCACTGAGCAGGCAGGGCGGCGCAAGCGGCAGTATGAGCAACAGGGGCGCCGGAGAAAAGAAGCTGGAGCTGGACAGAAGAAAAATAGAGCACAGGCTTTCTGAACTGGAACAGGAACTGAAGGCGGTATCGGGGGAGCGGGAGACGCAGCGCAAAAAGCGGGTGCGCTCCAAAGTGCCGCAGGTGGCGCTTGTCGGATACACCAATGCTGGCAAGTCTACCTTGTTGAACGGCATGGTGGATGCTTATATTAAAGATGCAGACAAACGTGTTTTTGAAGAGGATATGTTATTTGCCACACTGGAAACTGCTGTCCGCAGAATTGACAATGAAAGGAATAAGCCTTTTTTTCTGGCGGATACGGTAGGATTCATCAATAAGCTGCCACATGGACTGGTAAAGGCATTCCGCTCTACCTTGGAGGAGGTCAGAAATGCGGATTTGCTTTTGCATGTCATTGACTATGCAGACGAAAACTACAAGAAACATATTGAAGTGACAAAGGAAACGCTGAAAGAACTGGGTGCCGGAGATATTCCGGTTATCTATGTTTACAATAAGGCAGATTTGCGTATGGATGATCTGCCACAGATAAAAGAGAACCGGATTTACATGTCAGCCAAAAGAGGTGACGGCATGGAGGCGCTTTTTGATATGATTTTGGGCAATCTGTATGCGGAAAACCGGAAAACGGTTTTTCTGATTCCCTACGACAAGGGGCAGATAGTTTCTTATCTGTGCGAAAACACAGAGGTGTTGGAACAAAATTACGAGGAAAACGGCGTCTATCTGGTGGTAGACTGTCCAAAGGCAGATATGGCAAAATATGAAGCGTATATCGTAGGGCGGGAGAGTGAAAGGACGGAAAGATAAATGGATAACGGAAGAATGGGAGTGGAACGCAGTATTGAGATGCTGCGCAGCCAGTCGCAGGATGAAAATTATACAAGATATCTGGAAAGTTTATTGTTGCAGCTTCGGCAGGGACGGATAACAGTACCGTATGCAGCCGCAGAACTGAACCGAACCTATCCGCTTTATCAGCAGCGTATGGGAATGGTGCAGCAGTATGGACAACAGAGGCAGTATGTGCAGCAGCCGCAAAATGCGCAGTTGCAATATCCCCAGCCGCAATATACACAGCAGCAGTATGTCCGGTCGCAATATACACAGCCTCAGTACATACAGCCGCAGAGTATGCCGCCACAGTACGCACAGCAAGCACAGATTATACAGCCACAGTATGCACAGCAAACACAGACTATGCAGCCACAGTATGTACAGCAAGCGCAGACCATGCAGTTGCCACAGTATATACAGCAGCAACAGGGCATTCAACAGCCTCAGTACATACAACAGCAGGGCATACAACAGTTCCAGTACGCACAGTATCCGCAGAACATACAACAGGCACAATACATACAGCCGCTGCACAATACACAGCAGGCGCAGTATATGCAGCAGGTACCATATACACAGCCGCCAAAGGCAAAGCGGAAAAACGTGGAGTTTGCCGTGGGAGCCGGTGTTTTGAGTGTGATAGGTGTCCTTTTTGTATTAATAGCGTTTGTATTGCTTAGCATCAATTATATGAACGGCATGCTGAAGGGTATGTGCCTGTATGGGATAGCGGTGGCAATTTTGCTCTTCTCAGAACTGTATCTGCAAAAAAAACTGCCAAAATTTGCAATTGGTATCACAGGGCTCGGTATTTGCTGTCTGTACCTGTCCACCATGATAAACTACCTGTATTTTGCAAACTTTAATGTCTGGATAGCAGCCGGCATTTCTGTTTTGATTTCCTTGCTGGCAGTATTGCTTGGTAGAAAAAGAGATTCGGGGATTTTAAAAATTATCAGTTTTGTTGGCTGCTATGTTTGTATCTTTCCAATCTGTAGGGTTCTTTCAGGCGAGCAGGGGAAGACACAGGTAATGCATTTTGGCTTTATAACGGTTATGATATTGTTTATCAACCTGATGACAGTTTTTCTGCCGGTGAAGAAAAACCGCGTTATAGCAAATATTTCCCATCTGATAGCAAACACGGTATTTACAATCGGGTTTGTAAATCTGATGTGCGGGTATCTGGAAAATCCTTCCTATGTACTGTTTTTCCTGATTTCTATTTTATTGGTGCAGGGATTTGTATTCTATCAACTTGAGAAACCCTATTTCGATGTGGAATCGCACAAGGGAAAAACTGGAAATGTGACGGCTTATACGGTGACGACCAGTCTGATGCTGATGTATTTTGTGGTAGTGTCGCTTCTGTCAGTGAGGGACGGATTTTCCGTTTCGTTCCATCTGGCGTCAGGTATCTTTTTGGTGGTATGCGGTATCCTGTTCTTTCTATTTAAAAAGAGCAGTTTAAAATGGATACAGTACTGGCTGTTTTGTCCGACTGTGCTGCTTATGTATACGATACGGCTTGACGGTGCAGCGATAAGCCTGCATATTGTAAGCGGCAGCTCGCAGTGGTGGAAAATGGGCGTGACACTTGCGGTCTTTGCTTCTGCTAAAATATTATCCAGAAAAAAGATTCTCAGGGTAAGCGAACTGCTGATTACGATTTTTACAGCGTTGCAGGCAGTGATGGTGTTTATAGTTTATGATATACAGCTTCATGTTTCCCTTCTGTATCCGAAAAAGGAAGCGGATTTGACGGCAGGCTTGATTTGTACACTCTGTTTTCTGGGAGCTTTCCTGCTTTCGCTTGCGGCATTGCATCATTGGAAATCGATATACGAAGAAATCGTTATATGTGTATTTGGGCTATTCATACTGATTTTGTTCCGAAATGAACTTACACCGGCTGCGCTGATGTGTGTACTGTTTACCGGTGTGATCCTGTTTAACAGCATAGAATTTTTCAGGGGGAAATATATTAAAATTTTCAATTATATTAATTTGGCCTTTATTGTATGTCTGTATCTGGCGGCGGCATTTGCAAAAAATCATGTCTCGTACGGCATTATGCTTGTACTGGGAATTTCCTTTATGGTATTGGCGTTCAGGGAACGGTTTGACATGGATTTTAAAATAAAGGAGATTATATTTGCCCTGTTTTTGTGCTATATGGTATTGATTTGGAACATTCCGATTCCTATTTTAAAGAGCATTGTGCTGATGTTAGTCGCAATAGGCGCTGTGGCAGCAGGATTTGCCATCAGACAAAAGAGATTGCGGATAACCGGTCTTGCTTTGACACTGGTGGTTTGTGCAAAAGTAGTATTCTATGATTTTGCAGGAGCACAGACAGCGGAAAAAATTATTCTATTCCTGATGGTAGGGCTGATTGCCCTTGCAATATCGGGCATATATCTTGCATTGGAAAAAAAAATAGTGTAATCTATAGGTAGTGAGATTTTATAAGCTAGAATATGTGCGCAGCACAATGCGCAGATGGGAGTAAAAATGAAAAAGTGGGAAATAAGCTGTGGAATAGCAGCATTATGTCTGATAGTGTTTACAGGATGCGGCGCGACGCTGCCGCCGATGACGGATGCGCAGCAGGATGCAATCGCAGAATACGCGGCGGCGCTTGTAATGCGTCATACAAGGGATTATAGCAGCAGGCTGGTAGACTTATCTTTATATGAAGAAAAAGAGCCGGAAAAAATAGAGGAGCCTGAATCCGGAGGTATGGATGCGACAGCGGATACACCGGTGATTGATAACAGCGATAGCAATAATATAGATGAAACAGTTTACCAGTCCATCGATGCATTGCTTGTGCCGGATGGTGTTGTGATAACCTATATGGGCAGCCAGATTTTGGATTCTTATCCGGAAAATGAAGAAGATGACGATTTATTTTTTGCATTGGATGCTTCAACGGGGAAAAAACTATTGGTGCTTCGTTTCTCCCTGCAGAATACGACAGGAGAGGAAAAGAATTTGGATATCTTTTCTGTTGCGCCCAGATGTGTGGTTAAGATAAATGACACAGAGAGAACCCACGTGATCTCGACAATGCTTTTGGATGATCTTAGTACTTATATCTGTCTA
>CAMWLB010000198.1 GCA_947174985.1 uncultured Lachnospiraceae bacterium
GTCTCTATCGGCGTAAAGCCAAAGCTTCTGTAGGTATCCTTTATCACGCCTGTCACATAGTCCCTGATTTGCATCTCCGCAGGCAGAATATCCCTCATGCCGTTGACCGGTTTCTTTTTCAGTGCCATAAATCCTCTCATTCTGCCGCATAGACGGCATTTTCTGTTTTGAAAAGAGGACGCTGCCTTTCGTGCTGCGCGCCTTTCTTTTCTTACAAGATTTTACACTGATTCCCCCGTTATTTCAAGCATAAAATATTCTATCCGCCAAACGGCGGGTTTCTTTCTGCCAAAGTCGGTATTTCTTATATGATATTGCGGATGCCTTCGCATATCTTTCTTGCGACAAGCGGGTTATTCATGGTATACAAATGGACCCCTTCTATATCGCTCACCAGTAAATCAATAATCTGACTTAAAGCGTATGCCATTCCGGCATCAAAAAGTGCCTCCCTGTTATTTTCATATTTGTCTATGATCTTTCGAAAACGTTCCGGAACGGTTGCGCCGCATGTGGTCACCATTCTTTTTATCTGGGAAGCGTTTATGACAGGAATAATACCCGGAATCACCGGCACATTGACTTCTGCAATCCGGCAGTCCTCAAGAAACCGAAAAAACAGTTCATTGTCAAAAAACAACTGCGACAGCAGCACTTCAGCCCCCGCATTTACCTTTTCCTTTATGTATTTTATTTCACTCACTCTGTTCTCGGATTCCAGATGACCTTCCGGATAGCAGGCGCCCAAAAGACAAAAATCTCCCCTTTGTTTTAAATACGTAATCAAATCGGAAGCATGTTTGAAATCTTGCTTTTCCAAAAGTTCTGCCCTTCTATCCCCTCTGAGGGCAAGGATATTTTGGATTCCTTCCGCATTCAGCGTTTTTATAAATGCATCGATTTCCGCCTTGTCATAATGAAGACAGGTTAAATGTACCACGGGCTCCACATGGTATTCATATTTGATTTTTCTGGCAAGTTCTATGGTACGGCTGCAGTTTGCACTGCCTCCCGCACCAAAAGTCACGCTGATATAGTCCGGCTTTAATTCACAAAGAACCGCCAATGTCTCATCAATGTTTTTCAGGCTGCTGTCCTTCTTTGGCGGATAAATCTCGAAGGACAGGCTTTTCTTATTTTGACTCTGAAAACTTTTGTTTCTGTATATATCTGATACTTTCATATTTCCCTCATTTCTGCACTGTTTTATGGTACAAAGCTTCTTACCTGTTTTGCCGCCTCCACTAAATTTCTAAGGCTTGCCTCCGTTTCCGGCATGGCTCTCGTTTTTAATCCGCAGTCGGGATTTATCCACAATTTTTCTCTGTCGATTTTGGTAAGCATAACCTGCAGTGCCGCTACAATCTCTTCCACAGACGGTACTCTTGGGGAATGGATGTCATACACGCCGGGGCCAACCTCCGTCTCAAAATGATGTTCCCGCAAAGAATCCAATATCTGCAAATCCGAGCGGGACGCTTCAAAGGTAATGACGTCGGCATCCATGGCGTCTATCGCCGGAATAATATCGGTAAATTCGCTGTAACACATATGTGTGTGAATCTGCGTTTCCGGCTTCACGCCGCTATGCGTCAGACGGAAAGCAGGAATTGCAAAATCCAAATACTCTTTCTGCCAGTCTGATTTTCTGAGAGGCAGCTTCTCCCGAAGCGCCGCTTCGTCTATCTGTATGATACGGATTCCGTTTTTCTCCAAATCCAGCACTTCATCCCTGATTGCCAGCGCAATCTGGGAAATAGACTCCTTTATGGAAATGTCCTCCCGCGGGAACGACCAGTTCAATATGGTAACGGGACCCGTCAACATTCCTTTCATCATTTTTTCTGTCTGAGACTGTGCATAGACGGACCATTCCACCGTTATCGGTTTCTCCCTGTATACATCGCCCCAGATAATGGGTGGTTTCACGCAGCGGGTACCGTAGGACTGCACCCACGCCTTCTCCGTAAACAGAAAGCCGCCCAGCGCTTCCCCAAAATACTCCACCATGTCATTTCTCTCATATTCTCCGTGAACCAGAACATCCAACCCGATTTCTTCCTGCCAGACAATGCTCTCGGCAATTTTTTTTTGGTTAAATGCTACATATTCCTGCTCCGATATTTCACCCTTGCGGTAAGCAGAGCGGTTTGCTTTTACATCCGGCGTCTGCGGGAAAGAACCGATGGTTGTGGTGGGAAATTCCGGCAGTGCAAGCGTTTTTTTCTGCATCTTCTGCCGCTCACTCCGCTTTGGCAGCCGGATATAATCGCTGTCTGTTACCTTGGAAAGGCGTTTCTTCACTTCCGGATTTTCGCAGTTTCTACGTTCCGCAAAAAGCGCTTCATTGTGCTGATAAATGGCACTGGCACTGTAATCCCCACATTCGGCAAGTGTTTTCAATTCTGCCAGTTCCGTCAGTTTTTCCTCTGCAAAAGAAAAATGAGAAAGATATTCCGGCGCCAGTTTCTTCTCATGATGTAAGGTATAGGGCACATGCAGCAGGGAACAGGACGTTGACAATACGGTCTGAATGCCCTTCCTGCGTAGGTTGTCCAATGTTTGCAACGTGTTTTTATAACGATTTTTCCAAATGTTTTTTCCGTTTACCAATCCCGCAAACAAAATCTTATCCTGCGGGAAACCGTATTTTTCGACTAAATGGAATGTTTCTTTTCCTTCTATAAAATCAAGCCCAATTGCCGCAAAAGGCATTTTTATCAGGTCGGGGTAAATATCCCTGACATCGCCAAAATAAGTCTGTAACAATATATTACACTGCTTTGCGAACGGCAGGATGCCTTCATACATTTTGCGGAAACGCGCTATATCTTCCTCGTTCATATCCTGCACAAGCGCCGGTTCGTCAAACTGCACCCATGCAATCCGGTACTCCCCGCATTTTTGAAGCAGCTTTTGATACCCACAGATAAGGACCTCTACATAATCATCAGCCTTTTTGTTTCCCGTACACCGGCACAGCTTTAGCAGCGTGTAAGCGCCAATCACAACCGGCTTTGTTTCCACGCCAAGCGCTTTGGCCTCTGCATATTCCTCCCACAGCTTATTTCCCGTAAGACCAATCACAGTATCGTCCTCCAGCTCGGGCACAATATAGTGGTAATTGGTATTGAACCATTTTTTCATTGCCAGCGCCTTTACATCTCCCGAAGGCCCCTGATAACCGCGTGCCATGGCAAAATAAGTATCCAACTTTGACAGCTTTAATTCCTGATAGCGTTTTGGCACAATGCCAAACAGTACTGCTGTATCTAACAGCATGTCATAATAAGAAAAATCATTGCTGGAAATATAATCAATTCCCGCCTTTTTCTGCGTATTCCAATGCGTTTTCCGCAAATTTTTTGCAGCCTCTAAAAGCTCTGCCGTGTCAATTTCCTTCCTGAAATATTTCTCAGAAGCAAACTTTAATTCCCTTAAAGTCCCGATTCTGGGAAATCCGATTACTGATGTCTGCATAATATCCTCCGAATAAAATAATTTGTAATAGCGTTTTTATTATAATTTATCCGAAAGAACGTGTATAATATTTAAAAAAGAGCTTTTGCCATAGTTTAAAGCTATGGTAAAAGCTCCACACCTAATGCACTATATATTGCTGTAATGCCTCCAGATACGTCTGTCCCAGTCTGCTGAGTACTCCCCTGCTATGGATAATATATCCAATATGCATGGCATCACTTTCGGCGTTCTCGTCCTGTGCCAGAGGAACAGCGATGATATCCTCACCGTTCAAGTTTCTGTCTATAACACCGCTGCATACCGTATAGCCGTTTAGTCCGATTAAAAGATTAAACAAAGTTGCCCTGTCCCGCACACGTATATTTTTCTTCCGCTCAAAAACAGAAAAAATCTCCTCTGAAAAATAAAAAGAATTGTGCTCTCCCTGCTCAAAGGACAGATAGGGGTAAGGCTTCAGCTCTTCGTTTGTAATAACCGCTCTCCCTGCAAGCGGATGCTTTCTGCTGATAAATACATGGGGTTCTGCGATGAAAAGCGGATGAAATTCCAAATCATTTGCCTTTAGGATTTTACGGATGACAGTTTCATTAAAACTGTTTAGAAACAGGATGCCGATTTCGCTCCTCATCCGCGCCACATCCTCGATAATTTCATAGGTCTGCGTCTCCCGCAGGCTGAAATCATATTCTTCCTGTCCGTATTCCTTGATTAAATCCACAAAAGCATTGACAGCAAAAGAATAGTGCTGTGTGGAGACGCAAAATTGCTTTTTCCCTCCGCTGCTGCCCTTATATTTATCCTCCAAAACTGCCACCTGCTCCAACACCTGTCTGGCATATCCCAAAAAAGACTCTCCCTCTTTCGAAAGACTGATGCCTTTGTTTGTCCGGTTGAAAATTTGAATATGCATTTCTTTTTCCAATTCATGAATGGCATTGGTAAGGCTGGGCTGGGAGATGTACAGCCTGTCCGCCGCCTCTGTAATGGTTCCGGCTTCTGCCACTGCCACCACATATTTTAACTGTTGTAATGTCATCCTGATACCCCATCTCTCAAATATTTGTAAAAGGTGTCTGCCGCAAGGCTTTTTCCGCGCTCTTTATCTGAGACAAGCTGTATGGAACGCCGGGGAAGAATGCAGTTTATATGGATTTGCACCAGCTTCTCTTCTTTTAACAAAGCTGATTCCTAGGTTGCTTTCAATCAACGGCAGCATAAGGTCCGGCGTTGCAACCTCCATGTCCGGCTCTATGTCTATTTTATGTTCTATAAAAAAATTCCTGTGCAGCTCATGGGTTGCGCTCCCTATGCCTAATCCAATCCATGGATACTTTTTGATCTCCTCCAGTTCTAACAGCATCGTAATTACCGCAAAATCCAATCTACCGCTGATAAGCTGTTTCAGTATTCCCGGCGTTGAGTGGTTGTGAATTCTGATTCTCATGGCAGCATATTTTGCTTTAAACCCACGCAGCTTCTGTAAAAGAAAAAAGGCAACGCCGTTTCTGTCACCCCTATCTCAACGGTACCATATCGCAGCGAGTCCTGCCGCTTTCGTTATATTTCCATATTTTTCCACGTAAAAAAATTTTGTAACATCAAATTTATATCCATATATTTTTTGTATTTCCCAATTCATTATATATATTTTTTGTATTTGTTAAAATGCATTATAATACACATTTGGAAATATGTAAATGACATAGGTACCTGAAGCAGGAGAAACTATTGAGAAATAAAAAGCGGAGAGGATATGGTTTTATGAATAAAGATTTGACTGTAGGAAAAACAGAGACAGTTTTGTGGCGATCCTGTCTCCCACTGTTTGGCAGCATAATTTTCCAACAGCTTTACAATATAGCGGACAACCTGGTTGCCGGTAAATTTATTGGTGAAAACGCGCTGGCAGCCGTAGGCAACAGCTATGAGATTACTCTGATTTTTATTGCCTTTGCATTTGGCTGTAACATGGGCTGTTCCGTATTGTCCCCCTTCTATTTTGCCATATCAGCTAAGCTGGTAACGGACGGTATCTTGCGTGGCATAAGCGCAATGCGCCAGTTTATGACTGCCACCTTCACCGACCTGATTCTGCGCGTTGTTTTGGCTTTTGTTCTTTACAGCTGGACAAAACCTGCAATCGCGTATGGTGTGCATGGCCCATCGGCTGGACAATCGCTATGGTATGCTCCGTCTTCTTTTACCGCAGGGAGTGCAGAAATTTCACCATTCTACTACATAATTTAGATTGCACTTCTTTTTAAAATAACTATTCCCTAATCGAAATCGCTCTTCATTATAAATATTTTCACAAACAAATACATTAAGAGTTCTGTTTGTATAAGCATTTTTCAATGGCATAAATTATATCATCAGTAAGTTCTTTTTCAATAGATATGTACTCTTTTAAATAATGCATG
>CAMWLB010000199.1 GCA_947174985.1 uncultured Lachnospiraceae bacterium
CCGCAGAGGTACATACCATCGAGCATCTGGGTGCGACTTTCCTACGCAATCATCCGGATTATAAAGAAAAAACCGTCTACTTCGGCCCGATGGGCTGCCGTACTGGTTTTTACCTGATTCTGGCAGGCGATTATGAATCCCGCGACATTGTTTCCCTCATGACAGAGATGTATGAGTTTATCCGTGACTATAAGGATGAGGTTCCCGGGGCGTCCCCCATGGACTGCGGCAACTATCTGGACATGAACCTGCCCATAGCAAATTATATTGCAGCGCGGTACTTAGACAATGTTCTCTATGGAATAGACGACAGCCGCCTGATATACCCGAACTAAAAAATAAAAGCAGGTTGAAAGAAAGGTATTATACTATGAAAAAAATCGGAATTATCGGAGCTATGGAGCTTGAGGTAGAACAGTTAAAAAGCAAAATGCAGGTTGAACAGATTACAACAAAAGCATCTATGGAGTTTTTCACCGGAACCTTAAACGGCGTTGACGTAGTCGTGGTTCGTTCCGGTATCGGAAAGGTCAATGCTGCGCTCTGTGTTCAGATTCTTGCAGATGTTTTTGAAGTCAGCCATATTATCAACACAGGTGTCGCCGGTTCTCTGAATCCCGTGTTAGATATTGGTGACATTCTCGTATCTAATGACGCTCTTCATCATGACATGGATGTCACAATTTTTGATTATCAGCCAGGAGAAGTTCCGCAAATGGGCTTCCGCGAGTTTAAGGCGGACCAAAACATGATAGAGCTTGCCGTAGCTTCCTGCAAGGAGGTGAACCCTGATATTCATGTTAAAACAGGCAGGGTTGTCAGCGGCGACCAGTTCATTTCAGATAAACAGACCAAACAGAGGCTGATAGATACCTATCAGGGCGACTGTGCCGAAATGGAGGGGGCTTCTATTGCCCACGGCGCTTACTTAAACAACATTCCCTTCGTCATTATCCGCGCCATCTCGGACAAGGCGGACGACAGCGCAGAAATGGATTATCCTTCCTTCGAGAGAGAGGCTGCAAAACACTCTGCTCTTTTGGTGGAACACATGATTACGTTATTATAGGAGGATTGCAATGCCAAAATTAAATGAAAACTATCTGAATCTGAAAGAAAGCTATCTTTTTTCCGAAATTGCCCATAGAGTGGCTGCTTATACAGCCGCAAATCCCGATAAAAAAGTGATTCGTCTCGGCATCGGAGACGTCACGCTTCCCATCGGAAACAGCATCATTAAGGCGCTGCACGAAGGCGTTGACGCGCAGGCTTCTGCCGATACCTTTAAGGGCTACGGTCCTGAGCAGGGCTATGATTTTATCAGGGATGCCATTGTTGCTTATTATGAGAGAAACGGCGTCACCATCAGCCCCAAAGAAGTATTTGTATCAGACGGCGCAAAGAGTGATACTGGTAATATAACCGACTTGTTTGCGCAGGACAACGTTATCCTGATTCCCGATCCTGTTTATCCCGTTTATGTGGACACCAACATCATGAACGGCAGAAACATTACCTACATGAATGCTACCGCAGAAAATAATTTTCTGCCCATGCCTGACAAAAATCTCCATGCAGACATTATTTATATTTGCTCTCCCAACAACCCGACAGGCGCTGCCTACAACTATGAACAGTTAAAGGAGTGGGTGGATTACGCGTTGGAAAACAATGCCATCCTGCTCTATGATTCCGCGTATGAGTGTTTTATCACTGACGAAACGCTTCCCCGCAGTATTTTTGCTATTGAAGGTGCAAAGAAATGTGCGGTAGAGTTCTGTTCCTTAAGCAAAACCGCCGGCTTTACCGGTACACGCTGTGGTTATACCATTATCCCTGAAGATTTGAAGTTTACTGCTTCAGACGGCAGGGAAATGTCCGTAAACGCTATGTGGAACCGAAGGCAGACCACCAAATTCAACGGTGTTTCCTACATCATACAAAAAGGCGCCGCACAGGCCTTTTCCGAAGAAGGCATGGCAGAATGCCGCGCCAATATTCAGTATTATCAGGAAAATGCCCGCATTATTGCAGAATGCATGGACAAAAAGGGGATTCGCTACTTCGGCGGTGTCAATTCCCCTTATATTTGGTTTGAATGCCCGATGGGAATGGAGTCATGGGATTTCTTTGATTATATGCTGAATAAAATCCAGGTGGTTGGCACGCCCGGAGCCGGCTTCGTGAGCAACGGCAAAAATTTCTTTCGCCTGACAGCTTTCGGCAGCCGCGAAAACACGGTAGAAGCCATGAAACGCTTTGAAACTTTGTTTTAATTTAGAGTAAGAGAAAACGAAAAACCTCTCCGCGCAGTATCTTCTACCGGAGAGGCTTTTATTTTAATCCGCTTTTTTCTTAAAAATCAGAAGCTTGCTGAATATATAATTTATTATGGTCACCAGTACTGATGAGATAAATATTTTGGCAATCCAGTAATGCATGTGGAACGCATTTACAGTAACCCACATCACTACAATATCCAATATCCATGTGGAAAGACGCGAAGCTGCAAAACCACCAAACTCTTTTGCTATATGAGGGTTGTTGCTTTTAAAAACCCATTTCCTGCTCAGGGGATAGGAAAAGGAAACACCCACAATCCACCCAAAACTGTTAATCACAAAATTCTGCCACGAAATGTCGGGATTCAACCCTAAATACTTGACCAGAAAGCATGCCGCCCAAGATACAATAGTCGTCATCACGCCCACAATCAAATATATGATAATCTCCCGATATTTTGTTATAAGGCTTTTCATTTGTTCCATTTTTTACACTCCTGCATATCGCAAGTTAACTTCTAACTCTTCGGTTATATCACATTTCTGGGCTCTCCCACCAAAAAAGCCCGCATGTTTTCAAAAGCTTCCTCTACACAGCGTTTTCGCGCTTCCACACTGCCCCATGCGAGATGTGGGGTGATAATCAATCGATTACTGTCCTTTATCTTACAAAGCGGATTGTCCACCGCCAGCGGCTCTTTTTCCACAACGTCCAGACCCGCCGCCATGATTTCCTCCTGCATAAGCGCTTCATACAAATCATGGTTATTTACGACCCGTCCTCTCGCCACATTGATTAGTATTGCTGTTTTTTTCATCTTTTGCAGCGCATCCCTGTCAATAAAATTCTCTGTCAGCCCACTTAAAGGACAGTGCAGGGAAAGAAAATCACTCTCTGCCAAAAGCGTATCTTTATCCACTCGCCTGTATGCTGTCACTGTACTGCTGCCTGTGACCGAATGAAAAATCACCCTGCAGCCAAACGCCTGCGCAATTTCAGCCGTGCGCCGCCCTATATTTCCCATTCCTACAATGCCCCATGTCTTGCCGGCGAGCTCTGTAAAAGGCAGGTCAAAATTAGAAAACCTGTCCTGCGCGCTGTATGCGCCAGACTTGACGTAGTTGTCATAATGGAAAAGCTTCTGCACCAGACAAAGCGCCAGCGTAAAAGTATGCTGTGCCACCATATCCGTACAGTAATTCACCACATTGGAAATCACAATACCGCGGCTTTTGCAATATGCCACATCGCAGTTGTCGTAGCCCGTGGCAAACTGACAAATCAGCTTTACCTGTTTGGAATCCTTCAAGGTATCCTCACACAAAGGCGACTTGTTGGCTATTATAATATCCGCCTCCCGCGTGCGTTCCCGTACCTCTTCCTTTGTGACGGTATTTAAATAGTATGTCACGTTTCCCAGCTTTTCAAAACAGGAAACATCAATATCAGGTCCAACGCTGTTGCGTTCCAGCATGACAATATTAGGCTTTTTTGACATCACTTCCACCTCTCTGTAGAACATTATAAGTCCTTCCTCATATTTCCGGATTTGCATCCTTGATAATGGGCGGAATCTGGGACAGCATATTGTCGATATCCTCAAACATAGCGCTCTTTGTTGTGCCAAGATTGCTCGCGCGGTTAATATGCCGGACAACCTCCTGATACTGAATCTTTATCTCATCAAAAAATCGGCATATAGTCTGTAATCTATTCTGAGAATCTTCAATTACACCGGAAATTTCTGTCTGCACCACAGACGCGCCTTCTGCTGCCTCCGTAATCTGGTGGAAGGAATCATATGTAGCATTTACAGCTTCGGTTCCCTCGCCAAGGGTCTTTGCAGACACAGCAATGCTTTCATTTAACTGGGTTGTGCCGGATTCTACATTGTGAATACCGGATTCCGCTTCATTTGCAAGGCCCTTAATTTCTTCCGCAAGTTCCTTGACCTTTGTTGCAACTATCGCAAATCCCCTGCCGCTTTCACCGGCCCTCGATGCTTCAATTGAAGCATTTATTGCCAGAATGTTTGTCTCATCTGCAATAGAGACAATTTTGTTGATGCAGCGACGGATACCCTTTACAGCTTCCTGAAGCTGTTCAAACGTATGCTCCATTTCCACATACGATTCCTCTATCTCCATGGAAGCATGCTTCAGTTCTTCCACTTTATTCTGCGTTTCCGACACCTTCTGATTGATGGAGCTTTTTACCTCCGAAAACTGCCCGGCCGTATCGTTTATATTGGAAAAGGACTTCCCAAAATCCATAAGCTGCTCCTGAAAATTGTCAGCCTTTTGCAGCACACCAGAAAAGGAATTGCTGACCATACTCAGTTCCCACAGGGATTCCACTTCCTTATTAATCAACTCATCTTTACAGTCCTTTAAATGCTCTGTCACATACAATACCGGATAAAGGCTTTTTTCATTATGGTATACCTGTCCCGACTTTCGCCGGTTCTTATTTGAAGCTAACATAGTCCTCCTCCTTTATTCAAACACCACGCAAGTCATGGACTGATTGACAAACCGGTTATTGTAATGTTCTCCATAGCCGACAAATCCGGCATGGCTGCCAAGCGCAGACATTTCCTGAAGATAGGTCCGCATATAATTCCGCTCAGAAAACAGCTTATAACGGAACAGGCAGTTGACAGAAAAAACAGCCGAGCGTTTTGGAAACTCCCTGCAGATGGTCTGAATCGTTTCCCTCGTAATAGCTTTGTAGTCACCCAGCTCCAACAGTATCAAAACATCGGAATCGTTTACTTGCCGGTAGCATGCCAGCGCGTTTCCGGCAACTTCTTTAATAGAAATAATACAGGTATCGTCCCCATTGATTTTTCCAAAAGGATTCTGGAATGTCTGCGTCAGTATCTCCTTGTCAGTTACATGGAGAATATTCTGATAAACCTGTTTTGCCGGCTTTCCGTTCAGAGAGCCGATGATGTATTTTTCTCTATCCGTATTGGATGCAATAAAACGGTAATTGCCAAGCTGATGATAAATATTTTCCTTGTAGGTTTTAACTCGTCCGCCATGGTTTTTCACAAGGGCATAAGCAGCAGCATCCTCATAAACCCTGCCGTTAGCAGACACCTTACCCGCATCCCCGGTTCCTCCCACCAGAGAAATGCCGCTTTGTTTCAAGGCAGTATCAATTGTGGTTAATACACACGCATCGTTTCCGGTACAAAAATCGATGCATACCGTATCCTGCTTCGAAGCGTTTACTTTCCTGATATCCTCTTCCAAACGATGGATATACTTTACCGGCATGACAGATACCTGTTCAAGCACGTTCGCCGTTGCACTGACTCCGCCATAAAAAGCAATGACACTGACTCCCGTTTCTACCACTCCGGTATTATAGCCCATCCCGATGCAACCAATGCTTGGAATATTCGGATATAACTTTTCCAAAGTTTTTACATGCACTTCAAACTGAGAATCGTTTGAAAACAACATAATAAACTGCGGGCTTCTCAGTCCGCTCACTGCTTCCGAAAGATTTCCGCTCTGGCTCTTCCCAAAAAACTGCTGCATACTGCTGCCTCTCCTTTTCTC
>CAMWLB010000200.1 GCA_947174985.1 uncultured Lachnospiraceae bacterium
ATTCAAATTCAAAAGAAGCCCTGTCTGTTTCAAAGGCAAAAAGAGTACGGCCCTTTTTGCGAAACCGATAAAAAGCCCGACAGGATGCACTCTCGTGAATTGTCCTTACCATATCCCCCTTTGCCGGAGCCTTAAGAGGACATCCAGATGCTTCCAGCAGCTGCGCGTCCAATTCCAGATTGCCCTGTATAACCCGTACCATATTGTTTTGAATTTGAACAACCCTGGCTCCCAAATAAGTAGCCATTCTGTACTCTTTCCCCTGCCATAATATAGCGCCTATAACACCATTAAAATGAATACCTGCCATGGGGATATCCGCCACTGACAGCATTAAAGCCCCGCCGGAAAAACAGCATTGCGTCCAGACATACTCTTTAGGAAATGACCGGCCCCGGTCTCCTTCCCAGTATCCCCAGGCATTGCGAAAAGAATATTTTTGTCCATTGATATACACATTTCCCCGAACCGAATGCCGCATACTCCACACGCTGTGGCGGCATTCCATAAATGGCACTAATGCAAACGGTCCCATAATATCATATTTTAAGGGACAAAGTGGCCCAAAAGCCAATTTCCCCTTAACGGTCAACTGCGGCGTGTGTATTGCCAAATGAATGCCTTTTTTACCAAATTGGTTTTCTCCAATGAAAATATTCCTTTTCGTCCGTCGAAATACATCTGTAGTGAACGTTACTGTCCAAGCGTCATGATCCGCAATAATCTGAATAGAACAGGTGCGTTTTCTCCCTGTGTTATGAACGGCAGGTATTACCGCTAAAGTCTGTGTGTCAGACTGACATTTCAAATACCAGCCATAAAAGGAACCATACATATGCTTGCCTCCATGAAAAAATAATGCTTATTTTTCCACGGATGAGTCTGATTTATTCATCTGGAAGAATTTCACGTTTATGATACCATGACATATTTCTTTCTCCATCAACATAGGTTGCATCATCCATCAGCAGATTTACAAGACAAATCTTCATTTATGAAACATGCATTATATGACTTTGAATTGTTTCCATTTACCCCTGCTGAACCTGTTCTCAAAAAGTACGGCCTTAAAAAGCCAGTCGGCGCACATTGCAAACGCAATGCCAATAACCCCCATATCCAGCACAATACCAAACAGCACAGAAAGCAAAAGCCTGATTCCGATTGTCGATATAACCGTAACGACCATCGTAAACTTTACATCTCCCGCAGCACGAAGTCCTGCTGAAAGCGCTCCCGAAAACGGATACGCAAGTGCATTAAACACATTATGGATGACCACCAGCCAGATTACCAGCCGCTTTGTTTCCGCTGACAGATCATATGCCATCAGCATAAGCGGTGTTGCCACAAATACAATGACATTCCATGCCACCGAAGCGGCAACAGTGATCTTCATCAGCTTTTTAAAGTAATATTCCGCTTCGTTCGTGTCATCTGCTCCCATGCACTGGCCAATGACAGGAATAAATGCCGTACTCATGGCTACCCCCATCAGAGCAGCAAGCGACCAGATGCTCTGTGCCACACCATTTGCCGCAATCTGATAAGTGCCAAAAAGGGCAACGATACTGCTGAGAGCTACCTTTACCAATTGGAACAATCCGTTTTCGATGCCGTTCGGAACGGCAATGTTGAGTATCTTCTTTAACATCCCGCCATCCCACACCAAAATCCATCTGACCTGATAGCGAAGCTCTGCGCCCTGCCTGAAACACAGAACCGTGATGACCACTGCCGAAAATGCCCTGGCAATCAGGGACGGATAAGCCACTCCTGCCACTCCCGCCTTCAGCACGAACACGCCGATTATATTTCCGGCTACGTTGATGATATTAGACAGAATGGAAATATACATAGTCACTCTGGTCTTGCCCAGGCTCCTGTAGATTGCCGCACCTGCATTATAAATTGCCAGCGCGGGATAGGAATAAGCCGAAATCCGCAGATAGGTGACACAGGCGTCCATGACGGAATCCTCTACCCTGCCAAACAACAGGGCGAGCATTGTGCGGTTTCCGATAATGACCAATGCCCCAATAAGCAGCGAAATCATAATGGAAAACATCAAAAGCTGACTGGAGGATTTTTCCGCATTATCCATATCCCTGCTTCCAATGTACTGGCTGACTATTACAGCGCCGCCGGAGGCAAGCGCAGTAAAAATATAGATAAAAATTGTATTGAACTGATTGACAAGCGCTACGCCAGACACGGCGGCTTCTCCCGCATAACTTATGACAAGTGTGTCAGAAATTCCCACCAGCATCACAAGCAATTGTTCCAAAAAAAGCGGAATGATCATATTTTTCAAGTCTTTATTTGTAAATCGCATAGTAATCCTCCAATTTTGTACATAGCTTTCTTTTCCAAGATTAGTTTCATACGCGGTCCAAAAGCTTAAAAAAATATAAGTCTAAAACCAAGAGGATTTTCGAATCCCTTCTCGGTCTTACACTTACATTATAAATCGCCTTATTGTTCATGTCTAATACTTGTATTTTATGTTTTAAAATGCTTTTAAGGCATTCCTTTCTATTTTCTCTCCAGCTCTGTTTTCATATGGTCTATAAATTTTGTAGCTGCCAAACTAAATGGCTGCTGTCTTTTCCATGCCAGCACACTGCTTGCTGTCAATTCCGGCGATAAGGGACGATATGCAATCTTTTTCTCATCCCAAAAGGAAATGGAGCCTTTGATAACCAGCGCACATGCCAACCGGTTATGCACCATAATATTGCTGTTAGAAGGCAGGTTGCTTGTAAACAGGACGTCCAGTTTACCAAAATCTTCCCCAAACCAGCTTGCCAGTTCGCTCTGTACGCTTAATCGTCTGGGCAGGATCAGCGGAAGCTTTTTCAGATCCTCTACGGTAACCGCCTCTTTTCCAGCCAGCGGCGCATCCGGGTGCATGACCGCTACCCACTGCTCCTTTTTCTCTAAACGGATAAAATCATACTTTTCCATATTGATAGGCTCCAATAAAAGGCCCACATCTGTCAATCCCTGATCCATCCGCTCTTTTACATGGTCGGCGGTTGCCGTGTACAAGTCAAAATCCACTTTGGGATATTTTTCATGAAATGACTGTATGATCCCGGGCAAAATCTGTACTGCCCCAAGATCCCCGCTACCAATGGAAACTGTGCCCTCCACCGTCTCTTCCTGCGCTGTCACCTCACGCCTTGTCTTATCTACCAGCTCCAGGATTTCTTCTGCCCGCCGGCGCAGCAGAATCCCTTCATTTGTCAGGACAATCTTCCTCGTCCCTCTGTCAAAAAGCCGGACTCCCATATCCTCTTCCATCTGTGCCAGTTGGCGGCTTAAGGTTGGCTGCGTAATGTGGAGCGCCTCTGCTGCCTTTGTAATGCTTTCTTCACGCACCACTGTTAAAAAATACCGTAGCACACGTATCTCCATTGTTTTTACACCTCCGTCTTTATTCTCCCTTATGCACCAATATCTTTCAGCCATTTGTCAATCTTCTCTTTCAGCCTGCTGTTCAATATGTCGTCATCATACTGTGCAAAATTCTTCACCCGTGTGGTAATTTCCGGGCGAATGTCATCCTCTGATTTGCTACAAGTTTCTGGCAACTTATGTCTGATCTCTTCCTGTAAGGATTGCGGCATTACTGAAATATAGTAAGGCGGCACATATGATACACCTTTTTGTAAAACCTATCTTTACATACTCCTATCAAAAAGGCAGAATCAAATTAGCGATGCACAAATAAACTTCTGTTCTCATCCTAACTCAGTCCTGCCCAAACATCAATTATTCAATATCATTTTTCAAATATTTATTGAACATTTCCCTCTAACAAAACTAATTGCTGATCTTTGTTTAAGGATAGGTCTATTTCCTTATGACTGATGCTCTCTACGTACATTTGCGAGTTCGTCATAATGTTCTGTAATATCTTCACCTGCTTCAACAGCGGCAACCGCTCCGCTCCCGTAGGCAACTTTAAGCAAGATAGGGGTAATGATTGTTGTAATCACCACCATAACCACCACCGGTCCCACAAAAGCGCTTCCCAGCAGTCCAAGTGCAGTTCCTTTACTTGCCACTATGAGGGCAACCTCTCCTCTGGACACCATTCCGACTCCGATCCGCTTGCACTGGTGTGACTGATATCCGCACATCTTTGCACCCAGACCACACCCGATAACCTTTGTCAGAACCGCCACGATAACAAGTATCAGAGTAAACAGAATAATAGCGGGCGTCATTTTGGGAATCGTAACGGAAAGCCCTATATTTGCAAAGAAAACAGGGGACAGCAAAAGAAATGATACGACATCAAACTTTCCCAGCATATATTCAGACTGTCCTGTATTAGAAATAATCAGTCCGGCTATGTATGCTCCGGTAATGTCCGCCACACCAAACAGACGCTCCGACAGGTATGCCATGAGCAGGCAAAACACAAAGGCCGCAATCACATGCCTGCGGCGCACTTTATCCGCATTTGACATCCAATAGTTGTAAACTTTATAAAACAGGAAACCAGCCACAAGGGCAAACACAAAAAATGCCGCAACTTTTCCCAGAACTATTACAATGCGGACCGAAGGGTCTGCCATACTTGTAATGATTGTCAGTGCAATGATTCCCAGAATATCATCAATGATTGCCGCTCCAAGAATTGCATTACCTGAATGCGTTTTCAATCTTCCAAGCTCTTTCAGCGTCTCTACTGTGATGCTGACGGAAGTGGCAGTCAGAATCACTCCTATAAATATGTTCTGCAGGAAAATACTGCATGATGCGTCTGACTGTATCATTTCCGGCTTATTAAAGAACCATGCAGTCAAAAATCCTCCTGCAATCGGTACAATAACGCCGCAAATTGCAATGACCAAAGAGGCTTTCCCACTCTTTTTTAGCTCCTTGATATCCGTTTCCAGTCCGGCGCTGAACATCAGAACAATCACACCCAGTTCTGCCACGGCCTTCAAAAAATCTGTTTCTGACAGAATTCCAAACACCGCCGGTCCCAGCAAAAGCCCTGCCATCAGCGCACCAACCACCTGCGGCATCCTTACTCTCGTTGTTGTAACACCCAATAATTTGGTACATAATAATATAATTGCCAAGTCAAGTAAAAAATTGTAACTGTGCATCTGTCCTATCTCCAATCTTCAAGTTTTTCATTTATATATCAATATTAGCTGTAAGAAGCCCCATGCGGATGGTTTTCTCACAATATAGGAAAAATTGTCGATTTCAGTCTAGCACTATTTTTCCTATATATCAATAAGAATTTATCACCGGTCAGGATAAACTTATAAACTGTTATCACACCCAGAGCCTATTTGCGTTGCTTTAAAAAATATAGGGAATTCAAAATTACCAATCCCTATAAAAACAGGAAGAACATCTCTGCTCCTCCTGCATTTATATCGTCACTTTCGACCGGGCGGGTAATATTTCTTTCCCCCACACACTTAAACAATTTTTGCTTTTTTACTCAGCCCTTTTCCCTTCAACAGTTTCTTATAAGCTTTCTTTTTACTGGAGGGAACCTTAACCTTGGCTTTTGCGTAGATCCCGCTGAACGCTTTCTTTCCGACAGTTTTCAGTTTCTTTGAAGAAATCGTAATGGTTTTCAGTTTCTTGCAGTCCTTGAATGCAGAAGCGCCGATTGTGGTAATATTGGAGCCAAGCTTCACCGTGGTGACCTTCTTGTTATTTTTTAACGCGTTACTTGAAACCTCTGTCACCTTATACTTAATGCCACCATAAGTTATTGTGGCAGGAACCGAGATGGTTTTCGCGCTGCTCTTAGTCTTAGTAAACGCCACTGTGGAGCCATCCTCAAGCACCTTATAAGTG
>CAMWLB010000201.1 GCA_947174985.1 uncultured Lachnospiraceae bacterium
AAATAAATGAGTGAATTTTGACATCCTATCACCATGTCATTGCTCCTGTAACGCATTTTACCATATCATTCTCCTATTGCAGCATCACTGATTAGTCTAGTTGTTAATCCTCAGTTCCCTCATTATCATCTGTATTTTTAAATCTCAGTATTTCCTTCCACAACTCAAACTCTAATAATTACTTCTTTCTTTAGAAAATGTTTATAATTTTCTTATTGCATTTAGTGTTCTCTGTGTTATAGTATCAATAGAACAAGGAAAGGAGGCTATTACAATGAATACTTCAAAATTCACGCAGAAGTCCATGGAAGCCGTGGAGGGATGCCAGAAGCTGGCTTATGAATATGGGAATCAGGAAATAGAACAGGAGCATTTGCTCTATAGCCTTTTAACCATAGAAGACAGTCTGATTTTAAAACTGATCGAAAAAATGGAGATTAATAAGGAGCACTTTCTCGGGCGTGTCGAGGAAGCGCTGCAAAAGAGGGTCAAGGTGCAGGGCGGCGAGCTGCATGTGGGCGCTGATTTGAACAAGGCGCTTTTGTCCGCTGAGGATGAGGCGAAGCGGCTTGGGGACGAGTATGTCTCCGTGGAGCATCTCTTCCTTTCCATGCTGCAGAATCCAAATAAAGCAATCAAGGAAATTTTCAGGGAATACGGCATCACCAGAGAGCGTTTTCTGCAGGCTCTTTCTACAGTGAGAGGCAATCAGAGAGTCACCAGCGACAATCCCGAGGCAACCTACGACACGCTGGCAAAATACGGACAGGAGCTTGTGGAAAAGGCAAGGGAGCAGAAACTTGACCCCGTGATTGGGCGCGACGGCGAAATCCGCAACATTATCCGTATCCTTTCGCGAAAGACCAAAAACAATCCGGTGCTTATCGGGGAACCGGGCGTCGGCAAAACGGCGGTGGTAGAGGGACTGGCACAGCGTATCGTGCGGGGCGACGTGCCGCAGGGACTGAAGGACAAAAAGATTTTTGCGCTGGATATGGGTGCACTGGTTGCAGGCGCCAAGTACCGGGGTGAATTTGAAGAGCGTTTAAAGGCGGTGCTGGAGGAGGTCAAAAAGAGCGACGGACAGATTATCCTCTTTATAGACGAGCTGCATACCATTGTGGGCGCGGGTAAGACGGACGGCGCGCTGGATGCCGGCAATATGTTAAAACCCATGCTGGCAAGGGGCGAGCTGCACTGCATCGGTGCGACCACGCTGGACGAGTATCGGCAGTATATTGAAAAAGATGCGGCATTGGAGCGGCGTTTTCAGCCGGTTATGGTGGATGAGCCTACCGTGGAGGACACGGTCTCCATTCTGCGCGGTTTAAAGGAGCGGTATGAGGTATATCACGGCGTGAAAATCATGGACAATGCCCTTGTGAGCGCCGCCATTTTATCCAACCGCTATATCACGGACCGTTTTCTGCCGGACAAAGCGATTGATTTGGTGGACGAGGCCTGCGCCTTGATTAAGACGGAGCTAGACTCCATGCCCACCGAGTTGGATGAGCTGCAGAGGAAAATCATGCAGCTTGAGATAGAAGAAGCCGCGCTGAAAAAGGAAGATGACCGTCTCAGTCAAGACCGATTGAGCAGCCTGCAGAAGGAGCTTGCGGAGATGAAAGAAGAGTTTGCAGGCAAAAAAGCACAGTGGGACAATGAGAAGGCTTCCGTAGACAGGCTTTCCAAGCTGCGCGAGGAGATAGAAGAAATAAACGGGCAGATTCAGATTGCGCAGCGGGAGGGCAATCTGGAAAAGGCGGCAGAGCTTTCCTACGGGAAGATGCCGGCGCTGAAAAAGCAATTGGAGATGGAAGAAGAGCAGATAAGAAGCACGGAGCTTTCTCTTGTGCATGAGAGTGTATCGGAGGAGGAAATTGCCCGTATTGTATCCCGCTGGACGGGGATTCCCGTGACAAAGCTGACAGAGAGCGAGCGGAACAAGACGCTGCACCTGGACGCAGAGCTGCACAGAAGCGTCGTGGGACAGGACGAGGGTGTGACAAAGGTGTCAGAAGCGATTATACGCTCCAAGGCGGGGATTAAAGACCCGTCAAAACCGATTGGCTCCTTCCTGTTTTTAGGACCTACCGGCGTGGGTAAGACAGAGCTTGCCAAGTCCCTTGCAAGAGCGCTCTTTGATGATGAAAACAATATGGTGCGCATCGATATGAGCGAATATATGGAGAAATACGCGGTATCCCGCCTGATTGGAGCGCCTCCCGGATATGTGGGCTATGAGGAGGGTGGACAGTTAACTGAAGCAGTCAGAAGAAAGCCTTACTCGGTTGTGCTGTTTGATGAGATTGAAAAGGCGCATCCCGATGTGTTTAATGTGCTCTTACAGGTATTGGACGATGGACGGATCACGGATTCGCAGGGGCGCACTGTGGATTTCAAAAATACAATCCTCATTATGACTTCCAATATCGGTGCACAGTATCTGCTGGATGGCATCAGCGGGGACGGCAGTATTCTGCCGCAGGCAGAGGAGCGGGTGATGGAGGACTTGCGCAGATCCTTCCGCCCTGAGTTTTTAAACCGTCTCGATGAGACCATACTCTTTAAGCCGCTGACGAAGGACAATATCGGCAGTATCGTAAATCTGATTATGGCGGATTTAAACAGGCGGCTGTCCGACAGAGAACTGCATGTGGTTTTAAGCGACGATGCAAAGCAGTTTATTGTGGACAATGCCTATGAACCGGTTTATGGCGCAAGACCGTTGAAGCGCTATATCCAGAAGTATGTAGAGACGCTCTCTGCCAAGCTGATTCTTGCCGGCGAGGTGGGCGAGGGCGATACGATACGGATAGAGCTTGAGGACGGCGCTCTCACTGCGCGAGCAGAATAGAAACGCCGATTCCGCAAGCACCTACGCCAACATGGCAGGCGATGCTGCAGGAAAGAGGAGAATAATAGACGGAGGCATGGGGAAATTCAGACTGAACCAGGCTGCGCCATGCCTCTGCTTCCTCTTCTGTTTCAAAGGTGCCGGCGGTTGCGAACCGGAGCCTGTCTGCAGGCACATCTGCAAAGCGTGTTGCGATATCCTGTTTTAGCGCTTCTATCATTTTTCGCTCACTCTGCTTCATTCCCCTTACTTTTGCAAACAAATCCAGCTTGTCGCCCTGAATCGTCAGTACAGGCTTAATATTCAAGATGCCTGCGATGGCGGCGGCTGAAGGGGTAATGCGTCCGCTCTTCTTCAGATATTCCAGAGAATTGACTGTAATATAAATACTTGCGTCATAGGAGGAAGCCTCCAGCCGCGCCTTGATTTCTTTGGCATGGATGCCGCTGTCTGCAAGTCTTTTGGCGTCATATACAGATTCCATCAAAGTGACGGAAATCCGGTGATTGTCCACGACGAACACTTTTCCGTTATAGTCTGTGGCAAGCTGCATGGCGTTTTCACAGGAGCCGCTCAGGCTGCTTGACATGGGAATATAGACAATTTCATCATAGCCGTCCTGAAAAACGGTATCCCAAAGACTGATAATGCTGCCGGGGGAAGGCTGGGAGGAGGAAACCTCCCTGTGGTTATTCATCGCTTCATATAATCCGGCGTTGGTGATATCCTCACCTTCCAGATAACAATTATCTTCTACAATAACGGGCATAGGGAGCACATAAATTCCCTTTCTTCTGCCTTCTTCTACCGTAATTCCACTGTTGGTATCTGTTACAACTGCTGTTCTCATAAATGTATTGGTTCCTTTCGGCGTCGATTACTTGGTAAAAACAACGTGAAACAACTGTATCACATCAAAAGGAAACTGGCAAGGGGCGTACATGATACAAAAAACCTTGTTTTGTATCATGTTTGACACGATTGTATTTTGTTCTGCACAGGTAGTATCATTTATATCATTAGAATTGACAAAGTTCTGAAAGCATGTTAAAACAATGTGAAACAACTGTATCATATATGGATGCAGGAGTTGATTTATAAGTATTTTACAGCGTAAATATTGCAGGAAAGGAAAAGCAGATATGGATAAGCGGAAGGAAGAGAATATTCGGGTCAAAAAAAGTATCACGGAGGCTTTGTTTAAGCTGATGCATGAGAAAAGCTTTTCGGATATTTCCATTACGGAAATTATCCGTTCTGCAAAGGTGGCAAGAGCTTCTTTCTATCGAAACTATGACTCCAAAGAGAATGTGCTTTTGACGCTGATTGAAAATATACTGGAGCAGTTCCGTTCCGGCATTGACTGCAATGAGGACAATTATTATACCTATCAGAATGTCTACAGCAGCTTTGCCTACTTTAAAAAGTACGGGGATTTTCTGGTGGATTTGTATTTGTTTGGTTATGGCTCCATTCTGTTGGAAAAGCTGAATCAGTTCCACGAAGAGGTTGCTGGCACTATGCCGAACAGTTCGATTGAGCGGTACAAGCTTTATATGTACATGGGCGCCCTGTTTAACACGGCGATTATATGGGTTCAGAACGGCGCGAAGGAGAGTATTGAGGATATCACGGATATCTTCTGCAGGACGTGTGGTATCCCTGCCGTCAATACTCCTTACGCAGCAAAAAATCCGCCAAATGCATGATTTTGATGCCGTTGATGTTAGAATCGGCAAAGAGGGAAAACGGCTGAAAAAGCCTTGAATCCATTACGCCTTAAGTCTATAATGATGATACAGTTCCACTTAAGGAGCGGATGGAAAGGAAAGAATCATATGGTGCCAAAGGACCCGGTGATGCTGCTCAGCTTTGTAAATATGAAGCTGCGGGATTTTTATCAGGATGTGGACGAGCTGTGCAGCCAGCTCGATATTGACAGAAAAGAGCTGGAAGAAAAACTGGCGGGGATAGATTATCATTATGACGGAGAAACCAACCAATTTGTTTAAAACAGGCAGCCGTTGCCAGATTTGTACCGGCTGTGGAAAATGTTTTGGAAAAAAGAAGATGGATGCGGTCAGCGTTTTCCGCGGCGGGCTGGCAGAGAAAACAGAAGAAGCGGAACGATATACCACGGGTGGGGGTGCGCCGGTTCAAAAGTCCGGTGAGTCCCCCAAAACGTGGAAAAATGACGGTTATCTGGCAGCGGTGGATATCGGGACGACGACCGTGGCGATGCAGCTTAGAAGTCTACAGGACGGTAGTATCCTTGATGCCTTTACCTGTCTGAACCCGCAGGGAAAATATGGTGCAGACGTGCTCTCCCGTATCAAGGCGGCGGAAGATCCCAAGATAAAGGAAGCCATGTGCAGAGAAATCAGGGAAGTGTTGCAGACAGGGATTGAGCAGTTCAGGCAAACGCTTGACAGACTTTTTTTACATGCGCAAAAATCTGAGACACTTTGCGGAATCATCATTGCGGCGAATATCACGATGGTGCATCTTTTGATGGATTTGGATGTGAGCCTGCTCGGGCAGTATCCCTTTCAACCGGAGACGCTCTCGGAGCTTCGGACAAATCTGTTTGGGATTCCTGCGGTGATTCTGCCGGGGATTTCTGCCTTTGTCGGTGCGGATATTTTTGCCGGAATTTATGCGCTGTCCATGCATAAGCGCCAGGAAATCACACTGCTTTTGGATTTGGGAACCAATGGGGAGATGGTTTTGGGAAACAGGGAGCGGCTGATGGCGACGGCGACTGCGGCAGGACCGGCGTTTGAAGGCAATGCCGACTGTTACGGAACGGATTTGATGGCGCTTGCCGCAAGGCTTCTGGATGAGGGGCTTTTGGACGAAACAGGGCTTTTGGCAGACCCCTATTTTGAAGAGGGCATTGATATCGGCGGTGTGCGCCTGACACAAAATTATGT
>CAMWLB010000202.1 GCA_947174985.1 uncultured Lachnospiraceae bacterium
CTATCCGATGGTACAATAGAAAAGAGTAGTGTTGCTGCTTTTAGAAATATAGGGAAAGGTTCTGGGAAAAGGCCATGAGGAGAAACCGAGGGAAGTGCATTTTGACGCTGCTGATAGCTTCCGTAATACCGCTTGTACTGCTGACAGGCTGTCATAATGAAGAAAAAGCGAAGGCTTCCCGGGCATATTATGTAATCAGCGAAGAACTCGATGTCCAGAAAACTGCTGATAAGGCGCAGGAGATATTGGAAAACGCAGAATCGCAGCATAATTCAAAATAGATAAAGAGGTTTATGAAAAAGTTAATTATCATAATTCTATGTATGATAGAATGGGTACCTGTTTATGCCTCAGCATTTTGTCATTACCCACAGTATGAAATAAATGATAAAAAGACAGATGGCAATCAGGAGAATGCTATGAAGCAGGTCGAAGAAGCTAAAAGTACAGAAAGTTCGACGATTGACTGCAATGATGGAGCAATGTATTTCTTTTTAGATGATAATAGTGGGTGGCGCTTGATAGTGACAGATGCGGCGTGCGGAAGCTATTTTTATGTAATGGAAAAGACCTCTGATGGTGGTATTACCTGGGAACAAATCAATGAAAATCCATATAGTGGACAAGCAGGGGTTGCGGAATGTCTTTTGAGGAAATCGAACTTCCAATGGATACGGTTATAGAATTGCCGGAGCTTGCAAAAGAATGTGGATTTACAGTGGAAGATTATGATTATCTGAATATGCCTGAAAATAATAATGATATATTAAAAATAACGGTTACAACTGATGTAGTAGAGACTGATGGAATTGTATTTCTATCTATAGATAATGGATTTACATGGGAATATAATGGGATAACTCAAAAGAATTAACATTTCAAATTATAAAAATTAGGAAGGAATCCAAAAACAAAGGGATTCCTTCTTGATTTTTCTCTTAATAATAAGGCACATTTATATAATACGGGTCGTCCATTTGGTACAGTCCCATACGTCAGTTGCCCAGTCCGCATAATAATCGGGCTCATGGCAGACCATCAGAATACTTCCTTTATAATCCTGCAATGCCTGTTTCAGTGCATCTTTTGCGTCTGTATCCAGATGGTTGGTGGGCTCGTCTAAAAGCAGGATATTGGTTTCCCTGTTTATTAGTTTGCACAACCGTACCTTTGCCTGTTCTCCTCCGCTCAATACTTTAACCTTGCTTTCAATATGTTTGGTGGTCAGGCCGCATTTTGCAAGAGCAGAGCGCACTTCATACTGCGTCATGGAAGGAAATTCCTTCCAGATTTCTTCTATACAAGTGGTTTCTATGCCGGAAGGCATTTCCTGTTCAAAATATCCGATATGCAGGTAATCACCTTGTTCCACAGTGCCGGAAAGAGATGGAATCAGACCTAAAATACTCTTTAACAAGGTGGTTTTTCCGATACCGTTGGAGCCAATCAGGGCAATTTTCTGTCCTCTCTCCATGGCAAGCGTCAGTGGAGAAGAGAGGGGCTCGTCGTAGCCAATGACAAGCTCTGAAGTCTGGAAGATATAGCGCCCGGGTGTGCGCGCCTCCCGAAAGAGAAACTCCGGTTTGGCTTTTTCACCCGCAAGCTCTATCAGTTCCATTTTGTCCAGTTTTTTCTGGCGGGACATTGCCATGTTGCGGGTGGAAACCCGCGCTTTATTTCGGGAGACAAAATCCTTTAACTCGGCGATTTCCTTTTGTTGTCTGTTGTAAGCAGCCTCTAGCTGCGCTTTTTTCATGGCATAGACTTCCTGAAACTTATCGTAATCTCCCACATAGCGCGTCAGTTTCTGGTTGTCCATGTGATAAATCAAATTGACAACACTGTTCAGAAAAGGGATATCATGGGAAATCAGGATAAAAGCGTTCTCGTACTCGGTGAGATACCGTTTCAGCCATGTAATATGCTCTGCATCAAGATAGTTTGTCGGCTCGTCTAACAGCAGGATATCCGGTTTTTCCAAGAGAAGCTTGCCCAACAGCACTTTGGTGCGTTGTCCGCCGCTCAAATCCGTTACATCCCTATCAAGTCCCAAATCCAAAAGCCCAAGCGCTCTGGCAACCTCTTCAACTTTTGCGTCAATCATATAGAAATCGTGCATGGTGAGTAAATCCTGTATGGTGCCCAATTCTTCCATGTACCGTTCCAGTTCTTCTTCGGAGGCTTCGCCCATTTTGTCACAGATATCGTTCATCTGGCGCTCCAGTTCAAAGAGGAAATCAAAAGCGGAAGCGAGCACTTGACGGAGTGTCATGCCTTCTTTTAGTACGGTGTGCTGGTCGAGATAGCCCACGCGGACATTTTTTGCCCATTCTACTTTTCCCTCGTCCGGCATAAGACTGCCTGTAATGATGCTCATAAAGGTTGACTTTCCTTCGCCGTTTGCCCCGATTAAGCCGATATGTTCTCCTTTGAGCAGGCGGAAAGACACGTCGGTAAAAATGGCGCGATCACCAAAGCCATGGGTTAAGTTTTCCACATTTAAAATACTCATAAATCATTTTCTCCTGTCGCTCCATGCAGTCTGTTTTTGTGCAAATGTCGGCAATAAGGAGTATAGCAAAGATATTTGCCTCCCGCAATCCCCATATGGTAAAATGTATGTATTAACAAAAAATGGGTACACTTGTAGTATAAATTGCCATGAACAGGAGTAACAGCGGATATACAAACTGTATTGGCTCTGCCTGTCAGGGTAAAATGGAGGGAAATTATGAAGAAAGCAGTTATTTTACTTATGGTTCTTTTATCGTCTGCAATGCTGGCTGCCTGCGGCAAAAAAGATAACAATACATCCGGTAGTAGCGGCAATGACGGGGACGCCGCATTTGGAGAGGCTTCCATGGAGGACCTGAAGGCGGCAGTGGTTGATGTGCTGGGTGAAAATTATTGGCCGAATATGGCGATGGAGGAAGAAATGTTTTCCCAGATATATGGTGTAACTTCTGATATGTATGAAGAATATTTTGCAGAGACGCCAATGATCAGCACCAATGTGGATACACTTATCATTGTGAAAGCGAAGGAGGGAAAAGTTTCGGCGGTTGAGGATGCGCTCAATACCTATCGTGACAATCTGGTAAGTGACACGATGCAATATCCCATGAATATCAGTAAAATCCAGTCTTCGCGGATAGAAACTTTCGGAAATTATGTCTGCTTTGTACAGTTGGGCGCGGATGTAATGGATGCGGAAGAGGAGGCAGCAATCCTGCAGTGTCAAGAGGAGAATGAGAAAGCGATTGATGCGATTCGCGCTGCGCTTTCAAAGTAACTTCGGCACAGTTTGTGGTATATACGAGGTATAAACATGGTATTTTCCAGTATACTTTTTTTATTTAGGTTTTTACCGGCTTTTCTTATCTTATATTTTGTGGTTCCGAAGAGGGCGAGAAATCTCGTCCTCTTTTTGGGAAGCCTTATTTTTTATGCATGGGGCGAGCCTGTCTATGTTGTCCTGATGCTTTTTTCCACATTGTCGGACTACATACACGGACTGCTGATAGCCCGCTATCGTGGAAAGATAGCCGCTACATGCTTTTTGATATCTTCCGTTGTCATTAATCTTGGTCTGTTAGGGTTTTTCAAGTACAGCGGGCTGAATCTGCCGCTTCCCATCGGCATTTCTTTTTATACTTTCCAGACTATGTCCTATACCATCGACGTCTATCGGGGCGAGGTCGAGGCACAGAAAAATATCTTGGATTTTGGCGTGTTTGTTGCAATGTTTCCGCAATTAATAGCAGGTCCCATCGTCAAGTATAAGGTTGTGGCAAAAGAATTGCGCACGCGGCATGCCTCTCTGGAAGATATGGCAGAGGGCGCCTGCAAGTTTATTATTGGTCTGGGCAAAAAAGTTTTGCTTGCCAATAACATTGGGCAGCTTTTTGTGGAGGCTGCCGGAACAGCACAGGAAAATTTAAGTCTGTTTATGGCATGGCTGGGTATTCTGGCGTACGCCTTTCAGATATATTTTGATTTCTCCGGATATTCTGACATGGCAATCGGTCTGGGCAGAATCATGGGCTTTCACT
Source organism: uncultured Lachnospiraceae bacterium (assembly GCA_947174985.1). Lineage (GTDB taxonomy): Bacteria > Bacillota > Clostridia > Lachnospirales > Lachnospiraceae > Acetatifactor. The sequence continues at coordinate 4,053 of CAMWLB010000202.1, forward strand.
TTCCTGAAAATTTTAACTATCCTTATACGACAGTCAGCGTCACGGATTTCTGGCGGCGTTGGCATATGTCCTTGAGCAGTTGGTTTCGGGAGTATGTCTATATTCCTCTTGGCGGTAACCGCAAGGGGCTGAGGCGGCAGCTTTTAAACATTGTAATTGTCTGGTCTCTGACTGGTATCTGGCATGGCGCAGGCTGGAATTTTCTGTTATGGGGCATGTGGTTTGCCGTATTTCTAATTTTGGAAAAAGTCATTTTGGGAAAAAAGCTGGCAAATCTGCCGAAGTTTGTCGGTTGGATTTACACCATGGCAGTGGTGCTGGTAAGCTGGTGCTTTTTTTCTCTGGAAAAGACAGATACCATCATACTCTTCTTAAAGTCCATGTTCGGTATTGGCGGAGCGGGACTTGCCAATCAAGAAGCATGGTATATGCTGGGTAATTATGCGGTACTGCTTGTAATACTGGCAATAGGTGTGCTGCCGTTTGGAAAAAAAGCGGTGGAGTGGATAAAAGTGCAGTGCGCCAAAGGGACAAAAGCAGGTCCGGTTCTGTCAGTCTGTCTGGGAATTGCAGAAAAGCTGTTTTTAGTGGCTGTATTGTTGTTGTCTATAGCCAATATTGTGGATGCATCTTACAATCCGTTTCTCTATTTCAGGTTTTAAGGAGGGTTTCGATGAAGAAGATAAATGCGGTGATTACCTTATTACTTTTTGGCGGAATCCTGCTTGGACTGGCAGTTGCGGATATCTGTACACCGGACAGGCTGTTTTCTGAATATGAAAACCGGATTCTTGCCTCGAAACCGGATTTCAGCTTAAAGGATCTGTTTGACGGAAGCTATACGGAAGATTATGAAACCTATGTGACAGACCAGTTCGTGGAGCGGGACAAGTGGATTTTTATAAAAACCATGACGGATGTACTGTTGGGAAAGAAGGAGATAAACGGTGTTTATCTGGCAAAGGATAAAACCCTGATTGAAAAACATATACCGGAGGACATCAAACCGGAAGTGGTTGCACAGAGGCTTGCACTATTGCAGCGTCTGGTGGAATGGCAGGAGGGAAGGGAGAATGGAGCGCTTCATATTATGCTGGTGCCAACGGCGGATAATATTCTGGCCGATAAGCTTCCTGACCATGCCGCTTATTATGAACAACAAGAGCTGCTGGAACAAGTGCAGGAAATAGCAGGCAGTTATGTCATAGATGTGACTGGCAGCTTACAGGCGCACAGAGAAGAATATATTTATTACGGAACGGATCATCACTGGACGACTAGAGGAGCGTATTACGGATATCTTGCATGGGCAGAGGCATCCGAAGTGACGCCTGTGTCATATGATGTACAGACTGTATCCACTGACTTCTTGGGGACCTTACATTCCAAAACGAATCTGCCGGTAAAGCCTGATACCATGGAAGCCTATTTTCCTGTCGTTTTAAGGGAAACACAGGGAAGTGGTACATCCAACGGTGGAGTCATGCAGGTCTACTATGACTTTTCTGAGGAAGGCAGGGATTCTCTTTACGAGGAAAAATATCTGGAGACAAAAAACAAGTATGGCTATTTTTTGGACGATAACCATCCGTTTATCCGCATTGAGACAGGTGCGCAGGACCCGGCGGCAGAAGGAAAAAAGCTGTTTGTTATCAAGGATTCTTACGCAAACTGTTTTATTCCCTTTCTGACGGAACATTATGAGAC
>CAMWLB010000203.1 GCA_947174985.1 uncultured Lachnospiraceae bacterium
CCATGTTTACTTCTTTTCATTATAACAGAAACCTATCCGTATATCCAGTAGAAAAAAGAGAGTCTGCTTTTAATATACCTTGCTCCCGAAACCTGCCTATGCTAAAATCAGAACAGAAAACGGAAGTTATCACATGAAAACAAATTGTCTGGAGGAAAATGAATATGCCTGCTATCAAATTAATGGAACCAACAATAGAATATGCAGAAGATATCTGGGCGTTTCGTCAAGAAATCCTGGATTCTAATGACAAGGATAAATTCGCCGGCTGCGGAAAGCTCGAAGAATGTTCTTCGGCAGAAGAATGGATTGAAACAATCAAAGCCGGAAGCAGTCAAGAAGGCTGCCCTCAAGATAAAGTTCCATCAAACGTGTATATTGCAGTCAGATTAGACGATAACAGAATTGTTGGCATTATTGATTTACGGCATCACATCAATCATCCGATATTATCTGTCTGGGGTGGTCACATAGGATATTGTGTCCGCCCCAGCGAACGCCAAAAAGGATATGCAACAGAAATGCTCAGGCAAAATCTAGTAAACTGTCACCAATTAGGCATTAAAAAAGTTTTAATTACCTGCGATGCCGACAACTATGCCAGCGAAAAAACAATTCTTGCCAATGGCGGCGTTTTGGAAGGGGAAATCGAGGTAGACGGCGAAATGATTAAGCGATTCTGGATAACCTTGTAAATCAAGATAAAAAAATGGGGCCAATGGGGCTCGAACCCATGACCTCTCGCGTGTGAGGCGAACGCTCATCCCAGCTGAGCTATGACCCCATATCAGTATTATACACCCGCCCCTAAGTACATTGCAACTGTTTTTTACCTCATAATCTTCGCTGTTGGCACAGCCTGCACTGACTTAAGGAAGTGCTGATTTAATCAGCGCTTCCTTAAATAATCCGCCTCACAGACAAAATCTTTTTATAGGTCGCCTTGCTTACCTTAATCCCTGTTTTGACATTGCTTGCATGCACAATATACCCGCCGCCGATGTACAATGCCACATGTCCTTCGTAACAAATCAAATCGCCCGGCTGGGCATTTTCATAGCTGACCTCCGTGCCCGCGCTTCTCTGCTGATAAGAGGTGCGGGGTATTGTATATCCGAAATTAGAATAAATACGATAGGTAAATCCGGAGCAGTCCGCTCCGTTCGTCAGGCTGGTACCGCCCAGCACATAGGGGTTACCTATATACTGGCAGCCATAGCGGGCTATCTGCTTGCCCAAATCGCTGCCGGACGCCCCGTTGATAATATCAGCAACGGACGGAGACACCGTATAACTGCCATTTGCCGCAGCACTTCTACGCTCCGCCTCTTCTATCTTTTTCAGTTCTGCCTGCTCCTGCTGGATTTTTACCTTCAAAGCGTTGGCTTCCTGTCTCATGCGGGCTATCTGCGCATCATAATTGGCAGACTCCTGCTTCTTTCTGTCCAAAAGCCCGTTCAGATACGCTATCTGCAAGCCCAGCTCCTCGTGGTCTGCCTCCAGAAGATCCCTTTCCTCTTCCAGAGAAGCTTTTTCCTCCTCTAAAAGAGCCTTTTCCTCCTCCAGCCTTTCCCAAATCCGTTTCACTTCTTCTCGTGCAGCCTCATACTCTGCAAGCATATTCTGGTCATACGTATAGACAGCCTCAACATAGCTCTGCAGCGTCAGTACCTCGCTGAAGCTCGATGCAGAAAATAAAACTGACAGATAATCCGTGTCGCCATTCTCATACAGATACTGGATTCGGGCAACCATGGCGTCATACTGCGCTTCTTCCTTTTCGCACGCCTCCTCGTATAGGCCCTGTGTCGTCTGGATATCTGCTTCCTTCGCCATGATATCCTTCACTTTTGCGTCGATGGCCTCCTCGCTGGCAGCAATATTATCCTCCAGTTCTCCGATAACCGTCATCGTGTTGATAAGCTCCGCATCCAAATCGCAGATTTCCTCTTCCAACAGGTCCTGCTCATCCTGCAGCGCAAGCATATCGTCATTGATATCACTTAACGCCGCATTGTCTTGATTGATTTGGTTCTGAATATCCTGAGCCGTGGTCGCATCCGCGGAAATCGTCATCAACCCGATAAGCGTAATCACCAGTATTAAGTTTATGATTTTGATGGCCGCTTTCTTCATCTACACTCCCATTTATAGCTCGCAGTTGTTTACCGTTCTCGGGAAAGGTATCACATCCCTGATATTTCCCATTCCTGTCAGATACATGACACATCTCTCAAAACCAAGTCCGAAGCCCGCATGACGGACAGAGCCGTACTTTCTCAAATCGAGGTAAAAATCGTAGTCCTCCTTGTTCAGACCCATTTCCTCCATTCGCGCCTCCAGCACCTCGAGCTTGTCTTCCCTCTGGCTGCCGCCGATAATTTCCCCGATGCCGGGTACCAGACAATCCATGGCTGCAACTGTCTTGCCATCGTCATTCAGCTTCATATAAAATGCTTTGATTTCTTTTGGATAATCGGTTACAAACACAGGACGCTTAAATTCCTGCTCCGTCAGGTATCTCTCATGCTCTGTCTGCAAATCACAGCCCCATGACACCTTATATTCAAATTCATCATTATGTTTTTCCAGAATCGCAACCGCTTCCGTATAGGTTACATGGGCAAAATCCGAGTGCAGCACATGCTCCAGTCTTTCAATCAGCCCCTTGTCCACAAACTGGTTAAAGAACGCCATCTCAGCGGGCGCGTTTTCCAGCACATAGCGGATAATATGCTTCAACATGGACTCAGCAAGTACCATATCGTCCGTCAAATCCGCAAACGCAATTTCCGGCTCAATCATCCAGAACTCCGCCGCATGTCTGGTAGTATTGGAATTTTCCGCCCTGAAGGTAGGACCAAAGGTGTATACATTCTTAAATGCAAACGCATAAGTCTCCAGATTCAACTGCCCGCTGACAGTCAGATTGGTCGGCTTTCCAAAAAAGTCCTCCGAAAAGTCAACGTTTCCTTCTTCCGTCTTGGGAACATTCTGCAAATCAAGGGTCGTCACCTGAAACATTTCGCCGGCGCCTTCACAGTCACTTCCCGTAATCAGCGGCGTATGCACATAGACAAAGCCCCTTTCCTGAAAGAAGGTATGAATGGCATAGGCAATCAAAGAGCGCACCCGAAACACTGCCTGAAATGTATTTGTCCTTGCACGCAGGTGGGGAATCGTTCTCAAGTATTCAAAACTGTGGCGTTTTTTCTGCAGAGGATAATCTGCGCCGGACACACCTTCTACAAAGGCTTCCTCCGCCTGCATTTCAAAAGGCTGCTTTGCCTCCGGCGTTGCCACTATAACGCCCTTCACCACAACTGCGGAGCCTACATTCAACTTGCTGAGCTCTTCAAAATTGGCAAGCTTATCGCTGTACACTACCTGCAGCGTCTCAAAATAAGTGCCGTCGTTAATGACAATAAAACCAAACGTCTTTGAGTCTCGGTTGCTTCTCACCCAGCCGCCCACAGTTACCTCTTTTCCAAAATAATTCTCTCTGTTTCGGTATAAATCCTTAATATCCGTTAATTCCATGTCTTCTCCCTTCCATATGCTTTTTTACAATTACCTATCGTTTTCCTTATTCTTAATTTTCTGTCACCTGTGCATTGTCAAACACAAAATCCACAACCTTCTCAAACATGAAATATTCCCTGAATTCCTCCTTGTCCGTGTCCGCAAGCACCACTTCCACGGATTCCAATTTATTCTCCTCTACAAAACGCTGCAGGGACTCGTCCAGTTCCTCATCCGATACGTTTAATCCTTCCTTATTGGCAATGTACTGGAACATCATACCCTGACGGGCGCTTGCCTCCGCCATCTGTGCAACATAGGATTCAGAATCTGTCCTGTAATAATAGGTGCAGAAGGTTTCCACATCCACCCCATACTGCGCTGCCTGACGCTCAAGCGATGCCCTGATATTTGCTGCATACTTCTCCACCAGCACATCCGGCGCTTTTTCACATTCAACAATAGCCTCCAACGCTCTGATGACCTCCGCTTCCTTTGCGGAGCTATACTGGTAATCTGCATTGTATTCCAGATAGTCGCGGCAATAGATCTTGAAGTCCTCCATCGTCGTATATTCTCCGTTTGTATACCAGCTGACTACATCATCCGGAATTTCGGCGGTCGTCGCCGGATAAATATAATTGACCGTGACTGTAAATACCACTGCCTGTCCCGCAAGTTCCTCATTGCGGAAATCAGCCGGAAATGAAAGTTCTAAGTCCACGGTTTCACCCGGTTTTACACCCACCAGTCCGTCCTCAAAGCCCGGTATGAAGCCGCCGGAACCCAGCGTCAGGCTTTGGTTTGCGGCAGTTCCGCCTTCAAACGCCACATCATCCTTTTTCCCCGAATAATCGATATTGACCGTATCTCCAAGCTCAGCAGCACGGTCCTTGATACCGTTCTCGCTTGTCACATATCCCGCCAGATTTGATACAAGGGTTGCCTCAACCATCTCGTCCGTCACTTCCGTTTTGGGCGCTACCGTGAGGGAAAGTCCCGTATACGCCGAATTCCAGGTCAGATACTTTTCCACCTTAATATCCGCTAAATTTTTACTTTTCTCTTCTCCGCATCCTGTAAGCACGGCAAGCGCCACCAAAACCGGCATCAACACTGCTGCTCTTCTTATTTTCATCTCCATTCAACCTTCCCGCCATGCCATTTTTCATAGCACAGCCACTGTATTAGTTATAGCACAAATACCCATTTCTTAAAAGCCTTTTTTACAAAAGCGGCGACAGCAGCCTGCTCATCTGTTCCTTTAGGCGCACAGGCAGCGAGCGGCTGGCATACATATCCTTTGTCACCAAAGTACAGTGCTTTAAATCTTCCATAAAATATTCTGTCATTTCCCTTGCCTTCGCCTCGTCGTAAACCACCGCATTTACTTCGAAATTCAAGGCAAAGCTTCTGATGTCCATGTTGGCGGTGCCGCAGCAGAATACCTTTTCGTCCACCACAATCGCTTTTGTATGAAGGAAACCATTGTTGTAGATATAGCATTTGGCTCCCGCCATAACCAGTTCTCCCATGTAAGAATATGTCGCCCAGTACACAAAAGGATGGTCCGGCTTGCAGGGAATCATCAGATTGACCTCCACACCGGAATGTATCGCCATCATCAGCGCCGTGTACAGTGCCTCGTCAGGTATGAAATAAGGCGTCTGGATATAGATTCGTTTCTGCGCCTTGTTGATGAGACGGACATAATTGTCCCGCACAGGCTGAAGCGAGGTATCCGGTCCGCTGTAAATAATCTGCACGCCGCACCTGTCGCGGCTTCCCGCCTGCACTCCCTCCATATATTTTGGCTCGGTAAACAGGTTTTCCTCCGCCGCATAGTTCCAATCCAGTAGAAATCTCAATTCCAGCCCCTGCACCGCCTCGCCTATGATGCGCAGGTGCGTGTCGCGCCAGTAGCCAAATCTGGGATCCAGACCGATATATTCCTTTCCGATGTTAAAGCCTCCTACATAACCTACCTTATTGTCAATCACCACAATTTTCCTGTGATTGCGGTAATTGACACGAAGATGCAGGCGGCGCAGCAGGATCGGGAAAAATTCCGCCGTCTTAATGCCCTTGCCGTTTAGCTTTCGCCAGTAGCTCTTTCTCACGGAGCGGCAGCCCATTGCGTCAAACAAAACCCTGACCTCCACACCCTGCGCCGCCTTTTCCTCCAGCACTTCCCTGATGCGGTTAAAAAGCACATCG
>CAMWLB010000204.1 GCA_947174985.1 uncultured Lachnospiraceae bacterium
CTGTTCACTAGCTGCCTCATACTATAAAGCATATCCACGTTCACCAGACAGGATTTACTGATTCGGATAATCCCTGCCTCTCTAAACATTTCCTCCAATTCGTATAATTTTTTATCTATCATATAGACGTCATCTTTCGTGTATAAAAAAGTTTTTCTTTCCACTGATTCCACGTAGTATATATCCGATATATGCACTTGAAAAACTTTTCCGTTGCTATTACCACTGACCATAAAATCAAGAGATTCAATTTTTTTAATCAGTTTTTTTGTTCTAGTATCCAATATAGGATATTCAATAATTATGGTTAATGGTTTATCTTCTATTTGTCTTGTCTTTATCTCCATAAGCTTGCCTCCATATGGTATCTTAGCATAAAAAGAAATAAATAAAAGATTAGTAAACATGACCTGCAAATAGGGTAACATCAATTACAATTTATTATCAACCCTTAAAATATAGCGTAGAAGTTATGCCAACTCTATGATATACTGTAAATTGTAGACACACAGAGCGGATAAAAACACTTTAATGGAGAAACATAATTTGAAGAAGAAAAAAGCAATCCGGCTGCTCGCGCTTTTGCTGGCTTGTATTTTGCCGGTGTCGGGCTGTGCAGTAGGAAAGAAAGAGAATGAAAACAAATGTCCCTATGAAGAATTTATTGTGGTGGACGTATTCGACGATTTGGCAAACTTTCAAGGGATTCAGTCAGGGTGGTTTGCTAAGGTCGTAAAGGATAAATTTAATATGGAACTGAATATCATAGCGCCCAATGTAGCGGGCGGCGGGGATACGCTGTATGAAATCCGTTCTGCGGCAGGCAATCTGGGGGATTTGCTGATTGTGAGTTCTGACAACGGCAATCTGGAGGAACTGGTGACGGCAGGACTTCTGATTGATATGAAAGATTACCTGAAGGACAAGGAAATTATGCAGTATGAGACTGCAATCAGGGAACTGAACAACCGCGTATCGTCGGATGGAATTTATGCCATTCCGGCAGAACTGTCCAGCAACTCGCCCCTGACGCCGAGTGAGACCGCGGAACTGACCTATGGGGCGTATCTCAGATGGGATGCCTATGCGCAGATGGGGTTCCCTGAGATAGAAACTTTAGAGGATTTGCTTCCGATACTGAAGCAAATGCAGGAATTGATTCCCCAAGGGGACACCGGCAATCCGACTTATGCTTTTTCCCTGTTTAAAGACTGGGACAGGTATATGATGAATAATGCCAAGCAGCCGGCATGTCTGTACGGTTATGACGAAATCGGATATGTACTTGCCAGAGCGGACGGCAGCGATTATCAGAGCATTATGGATGAGGATTCCCTGTACATCCGGGCATTGAAATTTTTCTTTGATGCCAACCAGATGGGGCTGGTGGATCCGGATTCTCCCACGCAGAATTATGACAGTGTATTCACAAAATATATGAATGGGGATGTTCTTTTTTCCTTCTGGCCATGGCAGGGACAGTCGGCTTACAATACACTGGAGCATAAAGAAGAAGGCAGGGGATTTATGCTGGCGCCCATACAGGATACGGAGATTTTTTCTTATGGCTGTAAGGTGATGGGCAATCCGCAGGCAGTGATTGCAATCGGGAGCAATGCGAAGGATCCGCAGAGGCTCGCTGATTTTGTAAACTGGCTGTATTCTCCTGAAGGGATTTGGCTCAACAGTGCAAGGACGCAGGGCGGAACGGCGGGGCCGGAAGGACTGACATGGGAAATGACAGCGGAAGGACCGGTGCTGACAGAATTTGGCGTGCAGGCATTGCTTAGCGGCAATGCGGAAATGCCAGAGGAGTGGGGAGGCGGCATCTGGTCGGACGGTATATCGGCATTGAATTTTCATTCGGTTACGCATAATGATATTGCGCCAAACGGGTATCCATATGCCTATTTGATGTGGGATTCTGTCATTAACAGGGAAGTGACGGCGCTGGATAGGTCGTGGCGGGAATACATGCATGCGGATTCCACGATGGAGTATCTTTCTCAAAACAATATGATGATAACTGCGCCGGGCTGCAGCTATACCATACCGATGGAATCCTCTGAGATTTCTACAATGCGCAGCCAGTGTACGACAATCATTTTGGATTATTCGTGGAGAATGGTTTTTGCCGAGGACGAGGAAGATTTTTATGCGCTTCTTGCCACTATGCAGGAAAAGGTAAAGAGTCTTGGGTATGATGAGGTCTATGCCGTTGACCTTAAAAATGCGCTTGCACAAAATGAAGCAAGGCAGAGGTCGCTGGAGAAGTACGGCAGCAGGTCGGCTTTGGAGAATTAATTTGAAAGGCATGGAGTAAAAATGAATTACGTTGTACTTGATTTGGAATGGAATCAGGGTCTGGATAAGAAAAAGAAAGACAAGTGGAAAAATCAGCCCAATTTTGAAATTATTGAAATCGGAGCGGTGCGTTTAGATAATGACAGGGCATTTACAGAAAAATTCAGCAGACTGATAAAGCCGCAGATATACAGAAAGCTCCATCATGTTGCAAAAAAGATGCTCCATATAAAGATGGAGGAACTACAGAAAGAAAAGCCTTTTGCGGAGGTTATGTCAGACTTTCTCGAATGGTGCGGGGAGGACTACATTTTCTGCACATGGGGGCCGCTTGATTTATCTGAGCTGCAGAGCAATATGCAGTATTACGGCATGAAGGCGTTGGAGGATGGACCGATTCGTTTTCTGGATGTGCAGAAGCTGTTCAGCCTGGCTTATGACGACGGAAAAAGCCGCTGCGCGTTGGAAACGGCGATAGATTTTCTTGAGATTGAAAAGGATATTCCGTTTCACAGGGCGTTCAGTGACGCGTATTATACGGGAAAGGTGCTGGCAAGGGTGCCGGAGCGGTTTTATCAAAATTGTTCCTATGATGTGTATCATCCGCCAAAGACAAAGGAAGAAGAGATTCATGTGGTCTTCGAAGGCTATGCGAAAAGTATTTTCCGCGTATTTCCTGACAAACAGGCAGCATTGGAGGATAAAGAAGTCATCAGTACCAAATGTTATCTATGCCATAAAAGCCTGAGAAAAGTAATCCGCTGGTTTACGCCAAACGGCAAGAATTTTTATTGTGTGGCGAAATGTAATCAGCATGGTTTTATGAAAGGTAAACTGCGAATCAAAAAGGTGGAGAAAAAAGGAGTTTATGTTATAAAAACCACAAAGTTGATTACACCGGCTGAAATGGAGGAAATTCGCCTGAAGCAGGAGCATGCCAGAATGCTTCGTAATAAAAAGAAGCATCCTGACAGTTCTGTGCAGGAAAATTAATAATCATAATCGCGGAAGCGGTTAGGGCGTTTGGCTCTTCGGGTTTTTCTTACTTTTCTCGCTTTTTTGGCTTTTCTCTTCTGGCGCTGTTCCTCCAGCTCGCGATCTTCTTCCATCTCTTCCAGACGGCGTGCACGGAGTTTTTGATACCGGTTACGCTTGCGGCGTGCGTGGAGCCAGCGGCTTCGCCCGCTGCGGTCCCTGGAGGAAAATTGATAGCTTTTCAGAAAAGCGCGAAGCACTATAATAAGGATAATGGCGCCAGCGGTGCCGACGATGCAGAGCAGAACTTTAAAAATATTGATAAAGATAACCTTCTGCCCATTGGGAGCTGTTTCCTCTGAAGCGTCTGACGGCGTGGATTCAAAGGCATAAGGATTGTCCGGCTGCTTTGCAAAATCCACGGACACAGAACCGATATACCAGTCGTGATATGTATAAGTAATGACTGCTGCCGTATTTTCTTCTCCTGTATCGTAGGAAATAGTATAAACTGCATCTGCGAAGGAAGCAGTTTTGGGAAGAACAATACAGTCCGCCGTGTTGAGGGAGAGAATCGGCTTTGAACTGCCGAAAATATCATGGCTGCTGTAAAAGAAACCGGCGTTGTCAATCTGAAACCGGGTTTCTGTCTTGGAGACGTTGAGACGCTCAAAATTGCCGAAGCCGTAATTAAAAAGCGCGATGGTATCGGTATACTGATTGGGCGCTTCATCCGCCAGTACAACTGCAATCAGCTTCATGCCGTCTTTTTCGGCGCAGGAAACCAAAGCGCTTCTTGCTGTCATTGTGTAGCCGGTCTTGCTGCCTACTAGATATTCATAGGCGTAGGTTCTTCCGGCTAAAATTTGATTTCGGGCATTTTCTATAATATGCTTCGGCTGCTTATCGGTGGGGGGAAGATCCAGCCTTGTGGAGGAAGACATCCTGCATAACAGTTCATTGGCAAAAAAAGCGCGCCCGATAACCGCCAAATCGTATGCGGAAGTGTAGTGGTTTTCATCGGGCAGTCCGTTGGGATTTACAAAATTGGAGTCCACGCAGCCAAGTTCCGCCGCCTTTTCATTCATCAGCACGGCAAAATCCTGCCATGTCGTTCCTGTGATATGTTCTGCGACGCCAAAAGCAGCTTCGTTTGCGGAAGCGATCAGTATGGCGTTTAAACATTGCTCCATGGTAAGCTCGTTGCCTTCGTCAAGCGCAATGTTGGAGCTGTCTCTGGGAGTGTCGAAAATAGCGTCGTGGGAAAAGATGACGACTTCGTCTAAAGAGCAGTGCTCCACGGCAATCAGGCAGGTTAAAAGCTTGGTTGTGCTTGCCGGATAGAGAGGCTCGTGTATATTTTTTGCATAAAGAATCACGCCGCTTTCCGCATCGATTAAAATGGCGGATTGGGCGCTGACAACGGGCCCTTCGGGCCAGCCTTCGATAGCGTTGGTTTCTATGGGGAGGGCAGCGCGCTCTTCCACTTCAGGAAGGACGGGCAGCGCATACACTGTCCGGCAGTCGCAAAGCCACAGGCCAAGGAGCGCGAGGACGGATAGGAAAGCAGCAGTTTTATGATGAAATCTGTACAATTTGCACAACAACCTTTCGTATCAAAATTTACCTTAGTATTGCAGCGTTTGCTACATATTCATCATACACTATTTTTCCCAAAAGCCAAAGCACTAATTTTTTAACTTTTCTTTTGGGGGAAAATGATATATACTAAAGCATCATAAAGGAAGAATATGGTGAAATAAAATATGCGTTTGAGAAATATTACCGGCTCCCGCGAGGTGATTGGGGAGAGCCGTTTTGTGATACATGAGCCAGAGACGCTGCGCGGAAAGTGGCGCGAGCGCTTTGGCAATACAAACCCGATACGTATTGAAATCGGTATGGGAAAGGGAAAGTTTCTGCACACACTGGCAAAGCAGAATCCTGCGGTCAACTACATTGGGATAGAAAAATATTCCAGCGTGCTGCTCAGAGCCATTCAGAAGTCAGAGGAAGAAGAACTGCCCAATCTTTTGTTTATCCGTATGGATGCGGAGGAGCTTTTAGAGGTGTTTGACAGAGGAGAGGTGGACAGAATATACTTGAATTTTTCCGATCCCTGGCCAAAGGACAGACATGCCAAACGGCGTCTTCCTTCACAACAGTTCTTAAACCGCTACGATGTTATCTTAAAGCAGGAAGGACAACTTGAATTTAAGACAGACAACAGGGAGTTGTTTGATTTTGCGGTGGAGGAGCTTGCAAAAGCCGGATGGAAGGCAGAGAAAATCACCTATGATTTACACAACGATGCGGATATGTGCGAAGGCAATGTGATGACGGAGTACGAGGAAAAGTTTTCTGCGTTGGGTAATCCTATTTGCAAATATATTATATACATGTCACTTATAAAAATCTGACGCTGAATACGAATAGGAGAGAGGAGATGTCTTTACTCT
>CAMWLB010000205.1 GCA_947174985.1 uncultured Lachnospiraceae bacterium
ACAAGCGGGGCTTTGGCAGCAGCACCATCTATATGGAAGAAAACGTACTGCCCGCCATTGCTTCGTTTTCCAACGGAGATGCGCGGACAGCATTAAACACACTGGAAATGGCCATTTTAAACGGGGAAATCCAGCCGGACGGCTCCATCTCCATAAAGCAGGACACACTGGAGCAATGTCTCGGAAAGAAGGCGCTTCTCTACGACAAAAAAGGGGAAGAGCATTATAACCTGATTTCCGCCCTCCACAAATCCATGCGCAACAGCGACCCTGACGCGGCGGTTTACTGGCTGGCTCGTATGCTGGAAGCAGGAGAAGACCCTCTTTTTATCGCCAGACGGCTGATACGCTTTGCCAGTGAAGATATCGGTCTTGCCGACAGCCAGGCGCTGCCGCTTGCCGTAGCTGCTTATCAGGCATGTCACTTTAACGGTATGCCGGAGTGTAACGTGAATCTGGCACAGACGGTGATTTATCTTTCCCTCGCGCCGCGCTCCAATGCGGTCTATACTGCCTACGAGGACGCAAAAAAGGACGCCCTTACCATGCTTTCCGAGCCTGTCCCCCTTGTAATACGCAACGCGCCCACCTCACTTATGAGCGAGCTGCACTATGGAGAAGGCTATGTGTATGCCCATGACACCGCTGAAAAGATGGCGCAGATGACCTGTCTTCCTGACAGCTTAAAGGACAGACGCTATTACCTTCCCACAGAAGAAGGAAACGAAACCTTTTTCAAAGAACGGTTGGAAAAAAGCCGCGCTTTCCGGCTGCATGAACCATAACAGCACCGCATCCGGAGTTCTATTCCGGATGCGCCTCACGGTACGCCTCCGCCGCCGGATCCTTCATATCATAAACGCGTCTCCACTCCCTTGTATCCTCCACTTTTTCCACTTCGCTTCTATGCTTATACAGAAACTGCGTGAGCGGATACACATCTATCCATATCTGATTGCTTCCATCCTTTTGCGATTCGTCAAAAATAAGCTGCATCCCCCAGTGCAGGTGAATCACCTCTATATTATTGACATTTTCCGTTGCGCTGTAACCCGTATGCCCCATGTAACCAATCACGTCACCCGCCGTTACAACGCTTCCTTCGGCAATCCCTTCCGCATAAGGATAATTCTGCCTCATATGGGCGTAATAATAATACCGCCTGCCATCAAAGCTCCTGATACCAATCCGCCATCCGCCGTACTGATTCCAGCCAATCGCCTCCACATAGCCGGATTCCACAGCGATAATCGGCGTGCCAATCTGCCCCATCATATCGTGTCCGAGATGTGGTCTCTGATAACCATAGCTTCTGTTGGAACCAAAATCTGCATAATGGGTATACTCAAATCCCCTCGCAATCGGAGAAAATGCTTTCAGCCCGTATACCCGCTTCCACACCTTATTCCCGTTTTCGTCCGCCTCCTCTATTTCATACTCCCCTACCATACCGCCTAGAACAGCGCCGTAAGCCTCCTTATAATAGGCGTAGTACTGCATATCTTTTGTCAGTTCTTCCATGGTTACGCCTTCTTCGATAAGCTGTTCCGCCAGCTTTGCCACGTCCTTTGCCAGATTTTTGTCATTGGAAGAAAAATCGCCGCCGTAACGCGCCGCCAGATAGGCGAGCATTTCCACCCAGTCAATATGTACCTCTTCTCCCCATGTATTTACATCCCACTCATAGGCAAGGCAGAGTGCATCATAGCTGACATTGAAATCCACCCACTTAATATAGCCGTCGCTGATTGCTTCCTGCACCCAGCTTTCACTCTCCGCCGTATCCTGCTCGGCCTCTATGCTTTGTGTTTTTCTTCCGTTTTCCTCTTTCCTGTCGCACAAAATACCTGCAAAAGCCGTCAGGCACAACACTGCTTCCGCAGCAATCACCAGCTTCCACTTTTTTACCCTGTTTTCCTGCACTTTACACCTGCCCTGTCCGCGCCGTTTTCCATGCATGCGCTGTATGGTTTGCTCTTCTCCATAGCAAATATATGAAAATGCAGGGACATTTATCACAAAGCGGATGCCACGCTTCCCGGACAACTATCTTTCAAGCAGCTCTCCTATTTCTTTTAAAGTCGGGGGACTTAACTGTAGCGGATACCTCGAGATTGCCACCGCCGCGCAGGCACTTGCAAACCTGACAAGTGCATCGTCATCCATGCCCATGGCAAGTGCATAAGTACAGCCCGCCTTGAAGGAATCACCCGCACCAAGCGTACTTGCAACAGGGACTCGAAAAGGCCGGAAGGTTTTTACTTCTCCCCCTTTTCTTCCGTAGCTGAACTCGCCTCCGCCATTTGTAATAATAGTGAGCCCTCCGCCATTTTCCGCATAGAACGGAAACAGCTCTTCGCGTGTTTGTTCAGGGTACAAATTGCTGATTCCCTCACCTGAGATAACCGATACTGCGGAGTGCTTATGAATATAGCTGTCATACCTGCAGTCGATGGTCACATATGGCTTTTCAAGCTTCACACAAAGCGCAGCGGCAAGCTCTGAGTCATCTCCAAAGCAATCGTCTATAGCAGCAACGCTGCAGCCGGCAATATCATTTTCTTTCGGTTTGTTCCAATGTCTGATATTGCTGCCATAGGCCTCTGCGAAAAAATGGCCGAACGTACCAAAGGTGGTTCTGGTATCGCCTGCAATCAATATATAATCCTCCAGTCCGTCAAAACTGTCGTCAAACGTAAGCGAATCAAGATTCACCGTTTTATCCCTGTAAAACTCTCTAATCATCTGCGCGCTGTTTTTGCCAATATGCGCACCGTCAACCTTGACATCTGCCCCCAAAGAAGCAAGAACAGTTGCACAGGTTCCCGTTTCACCTCCTGGGAAACGGTAGCTCTGCAGAATCTCCATATATTCATCCGGAACCGGAAAATCATTTAGCTTAAAACTGTTGGAACAACATATCATTCCATATAGATAAATCTGCATAATCCACCTCGTATTAAATACCATTTCTAAGTGATTGCGAAATATTTCCTATGTTGCAAAGGACAGTTTCGCAATTTGCCGGATGCGAATTGTGCACATGATATATTCCATAAACAGACCCTTGCTTACGTACCGCTACAGTAAGCTTGGAACGAAAGCAAGTCTGCGTTGGAATATACTATGTGCACAATGACAACGGTATATTTTCAATATTCTATTTTAATATTCCGGCTCAATCAGTCCGTAAGTATCGCCCTTACGCTTGTATACCACATTGACCTGATCCGTCTCCGCGTTGTTGAATACGAAAAAGTTATGTCCCAAAAGCTCCATCTGCACACATGCATCCTCCGGATACATGGGCTTAATATCAAACTTTTTCGTGCGGACAATCTTGATTTCCTCGTCCTCCATATAATCGTTTTCTGCAAACATTTTACTGAAGGAAGCGCCCGCCTGCTGCTTGTCCACCAATTTGGTTTTATACTTTTTCAACTGCCGCTCGATAATCTCCTCTACCAAATCAATGGATACATACATGTCGTTGCTGACCTGCTCGGAGCGGATAATGCTTCCCTTCACTGGTATCGTCACTTCTATTTTCTGCCTGTCCTTCTCCACGCTCAGCGTAACCCGCACTTCCGTATCCGGCGTAAAGTATTTCTCAAGTTTTCCGATTTTTTCTTCAACTGCCGACTTTAACCCTTCCGTTACCTCAATGTTTCTGCCTACAATAATAAATTTCATGTCGCTCATCCCTTTCGGTTGTTTATTGTATAAGCATTATATCATAAATTTACCCTTTTTTGCAATAATTTAGGAATGAATTTGGTTATTTTTGACATTCAAAATGTCAATATATTTTTCGACATTTTTTTACATAATATCATTTTTATTCATTCTTAACAAAACATTTGTTTATTTGAGGATAAAGTATCCCTTCCCCCTTTTCCCCAAAAAAGAATGTGGACAGTGTGGATAACTCAGTGCATAAGTAGCTTTTATCCGATTTTTAGCGTTTTTTTATGTGGATAAGTTTTTATTTTCCAAACCCGAAATTTCGACAAAAATAATTGTTTCCACGTTTGTTTTGTCTATTTTGTACAAGTATGATTTTGTCAATAGGATTTTAACTATTTTTTATTTTCTTGCAATAGGCATCTCGCTTCACAAAAACAGCCCCGCAAACCCTGCCTTGCGGCACAGTTCATGGGGCTGTACTTCTTTTTTTAGAAAATACGTCTGATTGCCAGAATCTTCTTATTGCTGTAATTTACACTTGAAACGATAATACCGGTTCTTGAGTTGGAAGCGTGAACTATCTGTCCGTTTCCGATATAAAGCGCTACGTGACCGGAATAGCAGATCAAGTCGCCGGGCTGTGCATTTTCCAGACTGTCTACCGCATAACCCTGACTTCTGTCTGCCTTCGCGCTGTGCGGCAGGCTTACACCGAAATTCGCATATACGCTCAAGACAAAACCGGAGCAGTCCGCACCGTTTGTCAGGCTGGTTCCGCCATACACATAAGGATTGCCGACAAACTGCAGTGCGTATTCTGCAACTGCTACACCGAGTTCGCTGCCCTCTCCTACTGCATAGTCCGTACTCTGGGCAGGCGTCTGTGTCGTTGTCTGCTGCTGAGCTGCCTGCGCTGCCTCCTGCGCCTTTCTTCTCTCTTCAGCTTCTTTTGCAAGACGCGCTTCCTCTTCCGCCTTTGACTCCGCTTCCACAAACTCCGTGCGGATATCTACAAAATCCCCGGAAACCCAGCCGTCTCCTTCTTCCATATTTATCTTAATCCAGCCGTCATCGGTCTCATCAAGCACCAGAAAGTCTTCTCCTCCCGGCACCATGCCAAGCCTCGGCGCCTCTATACTCGGCTCCGTGCGTACATACAAGGTCGTGGTGCTGACCGTCGCCATTCTGGAACCGACTTCCCTTGCAAGTTCTGCCGCTGCTTCTCCCGTGACACAGTATTCCGCCTTTACATATCCGGTCACAGTACCCGATGTAATCAGATACCAGCCATTTTCCTCCGCAATAAAAGTGCCTACGGAATTGTCGTACAGCTTTCCTAAAACTTCTCCTTGCTCGCTCGGCAGGCTTCTGATATTAACATACCGGTTTACCTGTGCAATAACCAGATTGCGGAACAATTCTTCCTCCGGGTCCTGTTTTCCTGCAGAGGCAGCATTCATGACCTCCTGAATATCCGCAACCGTAACAGAGGCTTCGATTTTGTTTTCCGTGCCTGTCTGGGGCGTCTGCAGGCTCTCCAAGGACGTATCCTTGACCAAAAACAGATTGACGCCGCCCGATGGCAGTACTGAAGTAACTTTATCCGAAGCCATTACATCTATATGCAATCCTGAAAAGGTGATAACTGCAGCCAGCGCTCCTGCCGCCAGCTTTACACCGTAATGGTTCATGGTTCTTCCTCCATAGTAAAAATATTACGAATTTGTTACATCTTGTAAAAAATATAACATAACCATTACGATTTGTCAACAGGGGCACGATATAATTCTGTAACAATATAGAAATACTTTTGCCGCACAACAAAGTGTGCCAGCCGTCATTTACATGCCATTTACCAGTGCTGCAGCCGCCGTCGCCGCATTAGCGCCATCCGCTACAGCTGTAATAATTTGACGCATGGGCTTTTTTCTGATGTCACCAGCGGCAAAAATGCCCGCTGCCGATGTGCAGGTATCCTCCCCGGCCAGAATATAGCCGCCCTCATCACATGTCACAAGCTCCCTGCATCTTTCCGACTGGGGCTTAATGC
>CAMWLB010000206.1 GCA_947174985.1 uncultured Lachnospiraceae bacterium
CAGTGATAGGAAAGCAGATGATGAAAAAATGGGACATCCGGCAGGAGGCATTTTCCAAGCTTTCTGATTTTTCGCAGGAGAGCTTTTCGGGCATTGCGGTAATCAAGGCTTTTGTCAAAGAGGCGAAGGAACTGATGGCATTTCGGAAGCTGAACGAAGAGAATGAAGAAGCCAACATGAATCATACCAAGTCCTCTGTGTTGCTGCGAATTATCGTAATGCTGTTTGTGGAGAGCGTTGTCTGTGTGATTCTGGGCTATGGCGGATATCTTGTGTATGCGGGCAGGTTTAACGCAGGACAATTGGTGGAATTCATCGGCTATTTTAACGCCGTTATCTGGCCCATCATGGCGGTATCCGAATTGATTGATATGACTTCCCGCGGCAAGGCATCTCTGGATCGTCTGAGCGAATTGCTGGATGCGAAAATTGATGTGGCGGACAGGGAGGACAGCGATGGTCTGGAAAATGTCAGGGGCGACATAGAGTTTCGGAACTTGACCTTTCGTTATCCGGATGGCGAGTATGATGCGCTGAAAAACGTGTCTTTCACCAACATGGCAGGGGAGAATGTAGGGCTGGTGGGAAAAACCGGTTCCGGTAAGACCACACTGGTGGATTTGCTTCTTCGTACCTATAATGTAGAGGACGGCACGCTGTTTGTTGACGGACATGACGTAAATGATGTCAAAATCCGTGACCTTAGGGCGTTTTGCGCATATGTGCCGCAGGATAATTTCCTGTTCTCCGATACTATTGAAAACAATATTGCCTTTGGTGTGGAAACATATAGTACCGGAAGCATCGTGCAGGCAGCAAAGCTTGCCGATGTGGACAGCAATATCAAGGAGTTCCAGCAGGGCTACGGCACCATTCTGGGCGAGAGGGGCGTCACGGTTTCAGGCGGGCAGAAGCAGAGAATATCCATTGCCCGGGCGCTGATGAAGGATGCGCCGATTTTGATTTTGGATGATTCCGTATCCGCCGTGGATACCAAGACCGAGGCTGCAATCCTTGAAAATCTGCGGACGACCAGACAGGGCAAAACGACCATTCTGATTGCCCATCGAATTTCCACCATTGAAAAGATGGATAAAATCCTGTTCATTGATGATGGGGAGCTGGTGGCTGTGGGCACACATGAAGAATTGTATGCGGACTGTCCGGCATACCGAAAGATGGTGGAACTTCAGAAACTTGAGGAGGAAGGAGATATTCACAATGAATGAGTATTTGCCTGTGTTGATTGTGGGCGCTATCATCGGCGTCTTTACGATAGTATTCCTGCTTGCCTACTGGGCACTGCGGAAAATGAAGGATGATTCGGAAAAAGAGAGGAACATGCCGGACGGTGAGATTGTGCGGCGGCTGATGCGTTATGCCAGACCCTACTGGAAGAGTTTTGTGCTGGTATTCTTTGTCATGGTATTTTCCATCGTGTATGACCTGGTGTCACCGCTGATTATCGGGCGGATTCAGGGAATTATCAAAAATGATTTTGAACTGCACCAGTTATATGTTATGGTGGGGATATATGCGGGGATTCTGGTGGTTTCCATGGTCTGCACCTATCTGCAGGCGATGATTTTGCAGAAAACGGGGCAGAAGATACTGTCCCAAATCCGGCTGGATGTGTTTACCCACATTGAGAAGCTCAGCCATGAGCAGTTAAATAACATTCCCGTTGGCAAGCTGGTGACGAGAGTGTCAAATGACCCAGATGCCATTTCTTATATGTTCACCAATATTCTGGTGACATTGGCGAAGAACTCCATGGTAATCGTAGGTGTGCTGGGAGCCATGTTGATGCTGAATTATGCGCTGACCCTGATGGTATTGTGCTTTGTACCTTTTGTGGTGCTGTTTACCGTGATTTTCCGGAAGTTTTCCCGCAGGGTACACCGTCAGGTCAACAACGCCACCACAGACCTCAACACCTACTTGTCTGAAAATTTGTCCGGTATGAAAATCACTCAGATTTTCAACAGAGAAGAGCAGAAAATGAACGATTTTTTAAGCCGCAGCCGTAATCTGCAAAAGGCAAAGCTTAACAGGATGTTTGTCTTTGGTATTTTTCAGCCCATGGTTTATATGCTCTATATCTCCTCCAATCTGTGTCTGTTTTATTTTGGGGCGAAGGGCTATATCAAGGATATCCATTATTTCGGGCAGGTGATAGACAGCAGTGTCATGGTGTCCTTTTATATGTATATTTCCCGCTTTTTCAATCCCATCCAGACTTTGGCGGAGCAGTTTGATATGCTGCAGCGCTCCTTTGCTGCGGCGGAGAAGATATTTACCATTATGGATATGGAGCCGGAAGTGGTTGACGCTCTGGACGCAATTGAACTGTCAGAGCTTCGGGGAGAAATCGAATTTAAGGACGTTTGGTTTTGCTATAAACCCGACGAGTGGGTGTTAAAAGGCGTCAGCTTCCATGTGGAGCCGAAGCAGACGGTGGCGTTTGTCGGTTCTACCGGTTCAGGAAAGACTACGATCTTAAGCCTGATATGCCGCAATTATGATATCCAGAAAGGGCAGATACTCATTGACGGCATCGATATTCGGAAAATAAAGATATCCTCCCTGCGGCAGCACTTTGGGCAGATGCTTCAGGATGTGTTTTTGTTCTCCGGCGATATCCGCAGCAATATTCTGCTGCGCAAGGAGGACGTGACCGACGAGGAAGTGTGGGAGGCATGCCGCTATGTCAATGCGGACGCCTTTATCGGCAAGCTGGAAAGCGGACTGGACGAAGCAGTACGCGAGCGGGGCAACAATTTCTCCGCCGGTCAGCGGCAGTTACTTTCTTTCGCCCGCACCATCATTCACAAGCCTTCCGTCATGATTCTGGACGAGGCTACCGCGAACATCGATACGGAGACGGAACTGCTGATTCAGGACAGTTTGGAGAAAATGAAGAATATCGGTACCATGCTCATTGTGGCACACCGACTTTCTACCATCCAGCATTCGGACAACATTATTCTGTTGTCCCATGGAAAAATTGTGGAGCAGGGCAATCATCAGCAGCTTTTGTCCCAGAGGGGCAAATACTACAACCTCTATACTTTGCAGTACAATAAGCAGCAGCTTCAGAATTCCTGAAAATCTGTTGGTAAGAAATGTGGCTTTAAAAGGGAACCGAAAAAGCGATTTATGCTTGTCAGGTTCCCTTTTTGATTTTCGAATGACGGGCAGCGGCGTTTGTCAGTGCAGTGAAATTGTAATATTGCATATTAAAAAAGTCAACGGCTATTAATGATTAACGACTATTGACCGATATATGAATTAGATCAAAAAAAAAAGAGAGGAGGATTGCGATGGCAAAGGAGGAGATTACGCCGAGTGAATGGCAGATTATGGAAGTCCTTTGGGAGAGTAGTACGCCGCTGACATCCGCAGAGGTGTATAAAAGGATGCAGGGAAATGTGGGCATGTCACAGAGAATGGTGCGGGTACTGATGAACCGCCTGAACCAGAAAGACATTCTCGGATACACGGTAGATGAGCATGATGCGAGAGTGTACCATTACTATGTGACGAAACCAAGGGAAGAGTGTGTGAAAGAAAAAAGCAGGCGTTTTGTGGACAGCTATTTCTCAGGCAGCGGGACAAATGCAATGATGGCGCTATTGCAGAGTTTTGATTTGACAGATGAGCAGATTAATGAGTTGGAGGAGATTCTGAAAAAAAGCAGGGGAAACAAGGCAGAATCCCCCAATAAAAAGGGGTGAGATTTATGTCTGAATGGTTGCGGCTTGCCGGTATTCTGGATTTTTGTGCGGTTTATTTTACAACCCAGCTTGTGCGGTGCGCCGCTTTTTCCTTTTTGCTGATTGGTTTTGTGATGCTGCTTCGGAAAACAGTGTTTTCGGAACAGACCTTTGTAAAAGGGATATTGTGGGCGTCATTTCTGATTATCCCGTTCCTTGGGCGGCTGAAACTGTTTTATGGAAATGAGGCGTTAGGGAGAATAGCAAAGTGGATAGACTGGGGAATCCTGACCTGTCTGTGGGCTGACCGCATTTATATAGTGGGGATTCTGACCACTGCTATCTGCATATTTGGAAAGCGGATGCGTTTTCGACAGACTGCTGCCGGCATGAAAAAGATGAGTTTCGGGAATATGCAAATCTATGTGACGGACATGAATGTGACACCGTTTACGACCGGCTTGCTGAAACCTAAAATTGTTCTGCCTAGAATCATGTTGGATTGTTACAGCAGGGATGAATTAATGACTATTATACAGCATGAGCGGACGCATATCCGGCTGGGGCATTTGTGGTGCGGTTTTGCGTGGGATATCCTGCGTTGCCTGTTCTGGATAAACCCGTTGTTGTCCATTTGCCGGAAATGTCTTCGGGCGGATATGGAGGATATCTGCGACAGGGTGTGTATACAGAACAGTGGGAGGACGGCGCAGGAATATGGTCTGATATTATTGAAAAGCCTGAAGCTGCTGCATTCCGAACGGGAAGATGTACTGCCTGCCGCCACTTATGCAGGAGAAAAGGATTTTGCGGACATGAAAAGGCGGATAAGAAAAATTGCAGGCTTCCATCCGTATCGGAAAGGGGTGTGTGCAGGTATGACTGCTGCCGCCTTTATGATAATCGGGCTTGTTTTGCTGGTGATACAGACCCATTCTTATGCACGCTGTAATGAAAACAGAGATATTATAGTCTATCAATATGATGGCGAGGCTTCTGTTGTTTCCGGCGATACGGAAGTTTTAAGCAGGATGATTTCCTATGATGACAGCTTTGTCTATGTGGACAGGGAAGCCTTTGAGGATTTTCTGCACCGAAACCATGCAGAAGGGGAAATTTATATTGTCTTTGGCGGGTATTATAAGCTCCCGGGCGTGGGAGGCGCTGCCGAAGCCTGTTTTTATGAAAGCAGCCCGAAGGACAGGATGGTCAGAATTCCTTATGAGAGCATAAGGGACGATTGGGTCCATGTGTTGTGTAAGTTATTATAAATGCAATAAGAAAAGGATTTCAAATCTATTTTAATCAAGGAGGAAAGTTTAGTATGGCGATGGAAATTAACAGAAATTACAGCAGCTACGTGGCGCAAGGTATGGCGGAGAGCGGTGCGGCAAACAGCGCAAAGAAAAAGGAAACGGAAAAAACGGCAGAAAAAGTGCGAAGCAGTCAGTCAGAAAGTACGGCGGAATATGTGTCCAGACTCTCAAAGCTTGCACCGAGCGTGGAGTTTAAGGTGGGAAATACCCACGCCTCAGCTCCAAGTGGGAAAACTCTGACCATCAATCCAAAGCTTCTGGAAAAGATGCAGAATGACCCTGAAACAGAAAAAGAGATGAAGGAACTGATTAGAGGCGTAGAAGCGGCAGTGAATATGTTGGACAGCTTCAATAAAGCCAGCGGATGGACTGTTGTGTTCAAGCATTGTTATATAGATGAAAACGGCAAATTTACTTCCATTGCCTATCTTAGAAATGATTTTATGTTAAACATGAGCGACGAGCTCAGGGAAGAAAGACGGGAAAATGCGGAAAAACTGCTGGAAAGGCAGAAAGAGAGTGCGGCAGAAAAGAAAGAAGAATTAGAGGAAGTAAGCAACGAGAAAGAATTAGAAGAAAAGGAGGCGGAAAGGGCGGAGGAAAAAGCAAACCGCAATAAGGCGGAACAGCTTTTTGACGAATAAATTGCCGAGTCCAAAGATGGCATGATTTATTTATATGATACGGATATGAAGACGATTATGG
>CAMWLB010000207.1 GCA_947174985.1 uncultured Lachnospiraceae bacterium
ACCTGAATCTAGAGATGTCCAGAGAGTTTACACAAGCAGTTGGCGTAGAATATTCCAGAAAGACTTTATGCGTAGACCCGCTTGTTATCAATCTGGAGGGGAATCCGGCTTCTTTCTCGGACCAGACATTCTTCTTTGATTTGGACAGCGACGGTAAGGTGGAGGAATTGTCTTCACTGGCAGCAGGCAGCGGTTTCCTGGCGCTGGATTTGAATAATGACGGCATTATCAATGACGGCAGCGAGCTGTTTGGCACGAAGAGCGGCGACGGTTTCAAGGATTTGGCGGCGTATGACAAGGACGGAAATGGCTGGATTGATGAAAACGACGAGGTATTCAAACACCTGAAGGTGTGGACAAAGAATGCGGATGGAAGCGATCGTCTCATCGCTATCGCGGATGCAGGAGTCGGAGCCATCTATCTCGGTCACGCATCCACAGAATTTTCTGTAAATACGTTAGATACAAACCAGACGCAGGGCATTGTCCGCAGCACAGGCGTTTTCCTGAAGGAAAGCGGTGAGGTCGGAACAATACAGCATGTAGATTTGGTGATTTAAAAGAATGATGTATACGCAATGCGAAAGGCTTCCGGCACTATAGGTGCCGGAAGTTTTTTTGAAAAAATTTGCAGGTCTTGTGTTTTGACAACCCGGGGCAATACGGTTATATCAGGGGGTATTATAGAGAGGTGTACAGGGTAAGACTGGAGGATTTTAACTTGGACTTTTTATTGAATTGACGTATAATAAATGAGTAATCCGTAATGTAAGGAGTTATAGAATGGAGAATGGAATAACAAAGAAGCAGTCTGCGATTCTGCAGGGAATTGCGGTGTGGATGCTGGTGTATCATCACATGTATTCTTATACAGAAACTTACAGCTCTCTGCTTCCGTTTATGCAGGTGGCTGTAGTGCAGCGGATAGGATGGTTTTGCAAGATTTGCGTGGGAATATTTGCGTTTGTCAGCGGCTATGGTATGTATCGCGTGATGAACAGGAAGCCTGCGGAGCGCTTTTTTGACAGGATGATAGAGGAATACCGCCATGTACTGGTGCGGATTCTGCGCCTGTATGGAAAGCTCTGGCTGGTTATATTGATTTTTAAGGGAATCGATTTTCTGATTCTGGGGAGGCAGTTTGCAGCAGAAGAGTTATGGGGCAATCTGACGGCTTTTCAGCCTACCTGGAATGGAGCATGGTGGTATGTGGAGCAGTATGCCAAAATGCTGCTGGCATTGCCTTTTCTTGATTTACTGCTTACCAGATTTGAACGTCAGGAAGAAAAAAAGAAATGGATATTTTTTCTGGCACTGGCGGGCGTGGCGTTGATAGGAATTTTGCTGAGCCCCGTGCTGTATGAACTGCTACTGGCGGCAGCAAAGGGCATGCGCCCCAGCTTTTCCCTGATTTTTATTGTAGGATATATAATATCCCGCTACGGGCTGTACCAGCGAATTGACAAGATGCTGAGACGCGGGGGAGTCTGGCTTCCCGTGTGCCTGTCTGTGGTTCTGGTCTGCGTAGCAATCGCTGTCAGGGTGTTGTCAGCCACGGACGCAGCGTGGGGGGAATTGGACTTTTTGCTGGTACCGGTTCTTGCGTATGGGATGCTGGTACTGCTTGACTACGTAAAGCCTCTGGGTGTCTTTTTGGCATGGTGGGGAGAACGATCCACTTATATCTGGCTGACACATATTTTTTTCATTGGGTGGCTGTTTCAGCTTGTCAGCCGTTGTGTGCGGCTGGATATTCTGGCATATCTGGTGATGATGCTTTTCTCAGTCATGGCTGCCATACTGTTAAAGGGTGTGGAAACCGGTATGCAGAAGGCTGCTTTGCGGCTGCTTAAGAAAAACGAACGGGGAACAGGGAGGTCTGATTGAGAAAATGTTGAAAAATGTAAAATACACTTGACATTTAATGTAAAGCCTACTATACTTTCAAGGTAAAGTAAGCTTTACTTTTAATTCTGACGAAAGGAGGTATTATGCATACGAAGATACAAGAGCTGAGGAAGGAGCGCAGAATTACGCAGAATGAGCTGGCGGACGCTGTCAATGTTTCGCGCCAGACTATAATATCTCTTGAAAACGGCAGGTATAATGCTTCACTGGTGCTTGCACATAAAATTGCACAATTTTTTGGAGTGACAATCGAAGATGTTTTTATTTTTGATGAGGAGGAAAATTTATGAAAGGGCTTTTTTGTGCGCACTGTAAGGCAAAGAACAATGAGGAGTATAGAGAAGTATTGAAAAAGCGCCTTATCAGGGTCAGACTGATAGGTCTGGCAGGAGTACTGATTATCCTGAGCGCGGCAGTGCTTTTTCATACAGTGCTTGCGGAAATGGATGATTACCATCAAGGCGTTACGTATGGAATGGGAACGGGACTGATATTGGGTTCTATAGTGGCCATGCTGCGTATTTACAGAACTTTGGCGAGTGAAGAAAAGCTAAAGGAGCAGCGCCTTAAGGAAACCGATGAGAGGGAAGTGGAAATCAGCAATATGGCGCTTAGGCAGACGGCGAAGCTTTTGCTGGCAGTGCTCTATCTTTCGATGGTTTTCGGAGCTTTAGTCTCAGAAGAGTTATTGAACTTATGTTGTTTACTAATCGGCATTTTTCTGCTAAGCTATATAGGATTTCGGAAGTATTATGAAAACAAAGTATAAACGGATAAAAACGTAAGCTGTCAGACAGCGGAAAGGAAGAATATGGAAGAGATATTAAAGGTGCAGGGCTTGAAGAAAACCTTTAAGCTATCTGCCAAGCAGCAAAAAATTGAAAAGACCAATGAAAAGATAAAGGTGGCGGTGAATGATTTGTCCTTTACCGCATACAGAGGAGAGGTCTTTGGCCTTTTGGGTCCTAACGGCGCGGGCAAGACTACGACACTGCGTATGTTGGCAACCTTGATTAAGCCGGACGAGGGCGATGCCGTTTTGGACGGCGCAAGCGTAGTGAAGAATCCGGAGGAGGTTCGCAGTAAGATTGGATTTCTGACGAGTGAGCTGAAGCTGGAAGAGTTCTTTACGCCGAATTTCCTGTTTGATTTCTTTGCAGATTTGCATGGTGTCAGCCCGGAGGAAAAAAATGCCCGCAGGAAGGATTTGTTTGAGCGCTTTGGCATTGACAAATTTGCAGAGGTGAAGGTGGGAAATCTTTCAACCGGTATGAAGCAGAAGGTATCGCTGGTGATTTCACTGGTACATGATCCGGATGTCATTATTTTTGACGAGCCGACCAACGGACTTGATGTTCTCACCGCCAAGGTGGTGACAGATTTTCTTGTGGATTTGAAAGAACAGGGAAAAACCATTATCGTATCCACACATATTTTCAACCTGATTGAAAAAATTTGTGACAGAGTCGGTATTATTGTGGAAGGGCAGATGGTAGTCTGTGATACTTTATCGGCAATTACGGGGGATAAGAGTCTGGAAGAAAGATTCTTTGAAATTTACGAAGAAAAGGTGGGTAGCATCGCATGAAAACAGATATGCTTACAATTATAAGAAAAGAGTTTGCCCGGTTTTTTAAAGACAGAAGTCTGGTTATAACGACCATTCTGCTGCCCGGTTTTTTGATTTTCCTGATTTACTCCTTTATGGGAGACGGCATGATGAAAGAGTTCTCGACCGACGAGAATTATGTGGCAAAGGCGTATGTGCAGAATATGCCGGATGAGCTTTCTCCTGCATTTGATCAGTTGTCTGCTGAGTGGACTGTGGTTTCCGATTCCGAAATTGAAGATACGAAAGCATTGATTCAGAATAAGGAAGCAGATGTTCTGATTGTTTTTCCTGAGGATTTTGTTACAAGAGTTTCAGCTTATGATGTAAAGAGCGGAGAAGCCGCTCCCAATGTTGAAATTTACTATAATTCCACGGAGACGGAGTCTGCCAACCTGAGAAGTATTCTGGTGGATATGCTGGACCAGTATGAGGCCTCCATGGCAAACAAGTTTGACATCAATGCGGGTGACGGTGTGTTTAACCTTGCTTCCGAAAAGGATATGACAGGTCAGATTTTTGCCATGCTTCTGCCCATGCTGCTTATGACATTTATGTTCAGCGGATGTATGTCCGTGGCGCCGGAGTCGATTGCAGGTGAAAAGGAAAGAGGAACGATTGCGACACTTTTGGTAACGCCCATGAAGAGAAGCGCACTTGCATTAGGAAAGGTTATCAGCATAAGCTGTATTGCCCTGTTATCCGGTCTCTCCAGTTTTATCGGAACCATGCTCTCCATGCCGAAGCTGATGGGCACGGAGGAAGGTGTGAGTGCCGCTGTTTATGTGGTTACGGATTACGTAATGCTTTTGGGAATTATTCTGACAACGGTTCTGGTAATGGTAGCTCTGATAGCCATTATCTCGGCCCTTGCAAAGAGCATTAAGGCGGCTTCCACGGCAGTATCGCCCCTTATGATTATTGTCATGGTAATCAGTCTTATGCCGATGTTCGGCGGAGACGGAGAGAAGAGCCTTGCGATGTTCTTCATACCGCTCTATAACAGCGTGTTGTGTATACATGGAATTTTTTCTTTCACGTATCAGCCGCTGCAGATTGTGATTACCATTATTATGAATCTGTTATATGCAGGAGCACTGTCATGGATACTTACCAGACTGTTCAACAACGAAAATGTTATGTTTTCTAAATAGGACGTAAAGGTTGCGAGGGACGCGCGGGGGATTTTATGGAAGGTACGGTAAGTGTAACGGTATGGTTTTTAGCGATTCTGGTGTGGGGGTGGTATGCGCCGAAATGGTCGCCTTTCACACGGAATGTATGTGCCATTGTCCCCTGCGTCGCCAACCTTGTTCTGTTTGTGGCTTTGCGGCGGTATTGGAAGCTGTCCCTTGTCTTTCTGGCTATCGGAGCAGGCGCGTACTGGCTGACGGAGCTTTTTCCTAAATGGCCGGAAAAGCGGGCGGAAAGGCGTAAGGAAGTCAGTTTTTTGCAGGATATGATGTTCTGCGCCGGAGGATTCTGGCTGAGTATGCAGGTGTTTATGTTCTGCTCATAGGGGGGGAAGGGTTTGCGGCGAGGGACGCGCACAGAGGAGCGGTATGTCTGCACAGACACACCGCTCCCCTGTACGCTGTGCGCTGCAAAATTGTTATATATGCTGTATTCGCTTGGTAAGAAGCGGAGTGGTTGATGATGGGTAAAGGGATGTGAGAATGGTGGAAATGAAGAAGATTAATATGATGTGGGGAATTAGTTTGCTTGTTATAGGTGTTGCGACAATGATATTGGCGAGTGCCAGGATTGCCGGAATAGAGCTTCCGGATATTGTGGTTGTCATGATAGGGATAGTGGAGTTGACAGCACTTCCTTTTTTTGCGTTTTCTACAGTGAAAAAGATGGCAGACAGGAAGTAATCTTTTTGCTTTTTAACATTGGTTTACCATACCTAAGTTGATTATATTTATATAGTCATTCATGCTTTTAAATTTTTGGTAGTATAGATGATTCATATCTAGGTTTATTTCAATTTCATTATGGTTAAGATGCCGGACGGTATTTTCTAAAATTCTGGCAGCCCGCAAATCAAATCCGTTCGTATTATAATACGCCAATGTGATATGAGGGGTAAAGGGATAATTTAATTTCTTTACAGTATCAAAAATAGAATATATTTTTATTAATCTGTGGTAGTCAGCTTCGCTCCCAGGATTCAGTCCCAGAACCAAGCTGGTGTCAACCATATTGAT
>CAMWLB010000208.1 GCA_947174985.1 uncultured Lachnospiraceae bacterium
TACGCCGTCAACAAAGTCATGCGCCGTCATAGGTATGATTTCCGACCTTGTCTCACCGCAAGATTTGCAGGTTTTATACCGCGGTTTTATGGAATATATACGGGAAAAGTTCATCACGACGGAAGAGACGCTGGATTTGCTCAGGGAATCGCTGGACAGCTCCGCAATCGTAAAAAACAGCGTCTTTGCTTTTGACGGCTTTACCGGTTTTACCCCCATTCAGAACAGGGTAATCGGAAAGCTTTTAAGGATTGCCAAAGAGGTTATTTTAACGGTCACGCTGGATTTGCGGGAGGACCCGTTTTTGATGGATGGCGAGCAGAAGCTGTTTCATATGAGCAAAAAAACGGTGGCGGATTTCGTTAAGATGGCACAGGAGGAAAAAACGGAGCGGGGAAGGGATATTTTTGTGGGGTACGACGGCGAGCATCGTTTTTCCCACAATGAACCGCTTGCCCACTTGGAGCGCACGCTGTTCCGTTATCCTGTAAAGGAATATGACAAGCCGCAGTCCTCGGTGCATCTCTTTGCGGCATCCACTGTCAGGGAAGAGGTGCGGCAGACAGGAATCAAACTGCACAGACTGGTACGTGAGAAAGGATTTTTCTATCGGGATATTGCGGTGGTGGCAGGTGATTTGGAGGTTTATGCCGAGCTGGTGGAAGCAGAGTTTTCCCTGCTGGGGATTCCCTGCTTTGTGGACAGAACAAGAGGAATTGTTTTAAATCCTTTGACGGAGTATATCAAGAGTGCCTTTGAGGTGCTGGCAAAAAATTTTTCCTACGAGAGCGTATTTCAGTATCTGCGGAGCGGGCTTGCAGGATTTCTGCCTGAGGAGACAGATTTGCTGGAGAATTACTGCAAGGAAACCGGCATACGGGGCAGACGGAAGTGGAGCATGCAGTTTACGAAAAGGACAGCGCAGATGAAAGAGGAGACGGAGCCGCTGCTTGCCATCAATGAGCTGCGGGAGCGTTTTTATGAGGAGCTTTCTCCGCTGTTAAACGTAGAGACAAAGAGCGCGGCGGCATATGTGGAGGCACTGTATCTTTTTCTGACCAAAAACAAAGCGGCGGAAAGGCTTGCCGCTTATGAGGAGATGTTTCTTGACAAGGGGGAGCTTGTCAGAGCAAAGGAGTATGCACAGGTTTACCGCCTGGTGATGGAGCTTTTGGAGCAGATTATGGGACTTTTGGGTGACGAACCCATGAGCCTGAAAGAATTTGCCGATATTTTGGAGGCGGGCTTTGCGGAGATAGAGGTGGGCACGATTCCCCAGAATGTGGACAGGGTGCTGGTAGGAGATATCGAGAGAACTCGTCTGCGGGAAGTGAAGGCGCTCTTTTTTGTGGGTGTGAACGACGGCAACATTCCGAAAAATACCGGCAAGGGCGGTATTATTTCCGATATTGACAGGGAGTTTTTACGGCAGTCTGAGATTGAACTTGCGCCGTCCCCCAGGCAGCAGATGTACATCCAGAGACTGTATCTGTACCTCAATATGACGAAGCCGTCAGACTTGCTCTATCTTTCTTTTGCAGGAATGAGTGGTGAGGGAAAAGCGCTGCGCCCTGCGTACCTGATTGCATCCATGCGGCAGCTTTTTCCGCAGTTGTCCGTGGAGTATCCGGAAAAAGAGCCTGTATTGTCGCAGATTATGACGCCGGAAGCGGGACTGCCCTATCTGGCGGGCGCCTTGCGGGAATATGCGCAGGGTAATATGGTGCAGGAGGAGACTGCCACGCTATACCGCGCTTACAGGGAGCGGTTGGAATACGCGGGTCTGTTACAGCGGCTTACGGACGCGGCATTTTACCGTTATGAGCACAGCCCGCTGCAGAAAAACGTGGCGAGGGCGCTCTACGGGCAGATTTTAAGAAACAGCGTCAGCCGGTTGGAAACCTATGCTGCCTGTGCATACCGGCATTTTTTAAAGTATGGCATGAGCCTGAAGGAGCGGGAAGAGCTTGCGTTTGAAAATGTGGACATGGGAAATGTCTTTCACGGCGTTTTAGAGGGATTTTCCCACAAGCTAGAGGAGAGCGCCTACACCTGGTTTGATTTTCCTGAGGATTTTGCGCGGGGAACTGTGGCGGATGTACTTTCCCTCTATGCGGCGGAATATGGAGCTGCGGTACTGTACGACAACGCGAGAAACGAATACGCCATCAGGCGGATGGGACGGATTCTGGAGCGGACGGTGCTGACTTTGCAGTATCAGCTCAAAAAGGGAAGTTTTGTACCGGAGAGTTACGAAATGTCCTTTTCGTCCGTCTCGGATTTGGAGAGCGTCAACATAGCGCTGTCAAAGGAGGAGCGGATGCAGCTCTCCGGCAGGATTGACAGAGTAGACACTTTGGAGAAAGAGGATAAGCTCTATGTCAAGGTGGTGGACTATAAGTCCGGCAGCAGGAAGTTTAATCTGGCGGCGCTGTATTACGGCTTACAGCTTCAGCTCGTGGTGTATATGAACGCGGCGGTGGAGCGTGAGACAAAAAAACATCCCGACAAGGAGGTTGTACCCGCCGCTATGCTGTACTACCATGTGTACGACCCCATTGTTTCCGCAGAGGCGGAGACTGCGCCGGAGGAAATTAACGCGGCACTGCTGGAGCAGCTCCGTGCAGGCGGTATCGTCAACAGCGACGGGGAAATCGCAAGGCGGCTGGACGAGGAAGCCGTGGCAAAATCGGACGTGATTCCGGTGGAGTATAAAAAGGATGGCAGTCTTTCGGCGCGTTCCTCCGTGCTGAGCGGGGAGGAGCTTCAAGAAATCTCACTGTTTGTGGGCAGGAAGGTGCGGCAGCTCGGACGAGAAATTCTGGATGGGAATATTGCACTGAATCCCTATGAGAGCGGGGCGGAGAACGCCTGCACCTACTGCTCTTTTCAGGGCGTGTGCGGTTTTGACGGCGGAATGCCGGGCTGCGGGCCAAGAAGGCTTAAGGAGATGGACAAGGAAGAAGCGATGGCGCGCATACGGGAAGAATAGGGATTGGGAGGAAGCATGGCGGTAGAATTTACACCCGAACAAAAACAGGTTATCGAGCTGCATGGCTGCAATATTCTGGTATCGGCGGCAGCAGGCTCGGGAAAGACAGCGGTTCTGACGGAGCGTATTGTACAGATGGTGTGCAGAAAAGAGAATCCTGTGGATATTGACAGGCTTTTGATTGTGACTTTCACCAATGCGGCGGCAGCGGAGATGCGGGAAAGAATCAGCGCTGCTATTTTGTCAAGGCTTTCGGAGGACGGTGAGAACGAGCACTTACAGAGGCAGGCGGCATTGCTGCACAATGCCCAGATTACCACCATAGACAGCTTCTGTTTGTTTGTGTTGCGCAATAATTTTCAGGACATCGGATTAGACCCTGCCTTTCGGGTTGCGGACGAGGGAGAGTTGGAGCTGTTAAAGCAGGACGTGCTTGCGCAGCTTTTGGAGGAGCGTTTTGCCGCGTGCGAAGAGGCGTTCTTAAACTGTGTGGAATATTACTGCCCCGGGGGCAGGGAGAGTGTTTTAGAGGAGCATATTCTGGATTTGTATCGGTATGCTTTAAGTTTTCCGTTTCCGGAAGAATGGCTTTTGGAGAGAAAAGAGGACTACCGAATCTCCACGGTGGAGGAGTTGGAGCAGTCCGGTGTGGGACAGTATCTGCTCGCCCACTTAAAACGTACGCTGCATGCGCTGTATCAGGATATGGAACAGGCTGTGGCGGTCTGTGAAGAGCCGGACGGTCCCTACATGTACGGAGAAGTGTTGGAGGCGGAGGCGGAGGCGCTTGGCGCGCTGCTTTCACTTTCAACTCTGCCGGAATTTGCGCTTCGCATACCGGCGGTGTCTTTCGGCAGGTTGTCCTCCAAAAAGGACGATTCCGTGTCCCCTGTAAAAAGGGAGCGGGTTAAGAAGCTGCGCGAGGGCGTAAAGGAAACCTTGAAAAAGTTGGTGGAAGCCTATTTTCTGCTTTCTCTTGAGGCGGGGCGAAAGCGTTTTGGGGCATGTGAGGCGGCAGTGTGCATGCTGGTGGAATTATGTCTGGATTTTAAAACCCGTCTGGACGAAAAAAAGAGGGAAAAGAAGCTGCTTGATTTTTCCGATATGGAGCATTTTGCCCTGCAGATTCTACTGAAAAGGACGGAGGATGGGCGGGTAGTGCCCACCAAAACCGCGCTGGAATACAGGGACTATTTTGCTGAGGTGCTGATTGACGAATATCAGGATAGCAATTTGGTGCAGGAATATCTGCTGAAGGCGGTTTCGGGCGAGGAAGACGGCAATTACAACCGATTTATGGTCGGGGATGTCAAGCAGAGCATCTACAAGTTTCGTCTGGCGAGGCCTGAGCTTTTTCTGGAAAAATACCATACCTATTCTGATAAGGAGGGCGGGCTTCGGCGAATTGACCTGCACAAAAATTTCAGGAGCAGGACTGAGGTAATAGATACCGTCAATCAGGTTTTCGGGAACATCATGACGCGTGAACTGGGCGGGATTGTGTATGACGACGGGGCCGCGCTTTATGCCGGCGCGGTTTATCCCGAGAATACCGGCTGTGAGAGCGAGCTGATTTTGTTTGAGAAGCCGCCAAAGGAGTCGGAGTGGAACGCAAAGCAGGTGGAGGCATTAGGAATTGCTGCGCGTATCCGCAAACTAAAACAGGAATTTATGGTAACGGACAAGGAGACGGGAGAACTGCGCCCCATAGCGTACAGGGATATCGTGGTGCTGCTTCGCACCAACAGCGGCTGGGACGAGGAATTTCGGGCGGTGTTTGAAAAGGAAGGTATTCCTGCCTACATCTCCGGCAAGACAGGCTATTTTGCGGCAAAGGAAATCAGGGATATTCTTATGTTTCTGCGCGTGCTGGACAATCCCCTGCAGGATATTCCTTTGTTTGGGGCAATGAAGTCCATATTCGGCGATTTTTCGGACGAAGAGGCGGCGCTTGTGCGAAGCGCGGACAAGGATGGCGCGTATCTATATGACTGCCTTCAGGTGTGTGCGGGAGAAAGCAGAGAAGAGGCGGATTTGGCAGACGGCAGGGAGAACGAAAAGGTAAGTGCGGTTAGTCAAATGAGCGGTGGTGCGGGCAGAAAGGAACTGATAGCGGCTGAAGCAGGCGGGCAGAAGCGTGTAAATACGGCGCTTCAGGAAAAATGCAGGGACTTTTTGGAACAGATTGCAAAATATCGGCACTTTACGGCATATATGCCGATTCGTGAACTGTTAAAGCGGCTGTTGGATGATTACGATTATCCGGCGTATGTGGCCGCCCTGCCTGCGGGAAGCCGACGGCTTGCCAATGTGGAAATGCTGCTGACAAAGGCGGCGGGCTTTGAAAAGAACAGCTATTACGGACTGTTTCATTTTGTGCGCTACATAGAGCAGATGGAAAAATACCATGTGGATTATGGCGAGGCAGGTACCTTAGACGAAAATGCGGACGTGGTGCGGATTATGAGTATTCATAAGAGTAAGGGATTAGAGTTTCCTGTGGCGTTTGTGGCGGGGCTGTCGAAGCGGTTCAATATGCAGGATACTTCGCGGGCGCTGATTGTGGACGTGGATTTGGGAATCGGCACGGACTATGTCAACCCTGCGCAGCGGATAAAAAGCAAAACTCTGCGGAAAAATGTTTTGTCCGCCAAGCTGAAGCAGGACAATCTTGCGGAAGAACTGCGTGTGCTCTATGTGGCGATGAC
>CAMWLB010000209.1 GCA_947174985.1 uncultured Lachnospiraceae bacterium
TTTTTCGGGGCAAATAATGTGGAGATGACGCTGCAGCGCAGAATCCGCAAGATATGGAAGGATATTCTGAGTGATAAGGCGGCCGCCACCATGCAGGCGTTTAACCCGATTGAATACGGCAATCTCTTTTTGGGTGAGGACGGTTATATCTATGCCACGGCCGCAGGCAGCGAGAGCGGCGCCGCACTGGTAACCAGACTGAATCCGCTTGGTATCGATACCCTTCCGGCGATAAAGGGAAGAGGGAGAAACACTTCCGTATACGCTGACGTTGCAGTGGATGCAAACGGTATTATGACATTTCTGGATACCACCTATGGAACCATCTATCAGATGGATGAAAACGGCAGCCTGATGTTTGCTTTCGGCGGACTGGGCAATCAGGTGGGATTGTTTAAAAAGCCTGTATCGTTAGTCGCGGTGGAGGACAGGCTCTATATTATGGACGCCGACAAAAATACCATCACGGAGTTTGAACTGACGCAGTTCGGGGAGATGGTGCAGACGGCAATCAACCTCTACAACGATGGGCTCTATGAAGAGAGTATAGAACCGTGGAGGGAAGTGACTCAGCGCAATTCCAATTATCTGCTTGCCTATACCGGTCTGGGAAAGGCATACTACCAGCTTGGCAGGTATGAGGAGGCAATGTACTATTACAGACTGGCAAACGACAGAAGCAATTATTCCGATGCGTTTAAGGAAGCGTCCCTTGGAAAAATCAGGGATTCCTTTCCTGTCATCGTACTGGTGATGGTACTTCTTATCGCAGCGGCTGTCTCGTTCAGGGTATATAAAAAGAGACGGAAAGGAGCGCCCGCATGAATAAGCTGAAGGAAGGGTTAAAGCAATGCAAATACACGATGTTTCATCCGGTAAACGGTTTTGACCAGGTGAAATGGAATAACGCAGGCAGTATTCCCGTGTGTATTATGATTCTGGCAGCATTTTTTCTGGTTAATGTGTTTGATGCTGTGCTGACAGGCTTTATTTTCAACACGAACAATCCGGACAAAATTTCCGTGCCCTCCATTTTCCTGATTACCATGGGAGGCTTCTTAATCTGCTATGTCGCAAACTGGGCTGTCAGTTCCTTAATGTTTACGGAAGGAAAGAACCGTCACGTATTTATAATGTTCTGTTACGTGCTGCTTCCCTATACCGTATTCGAGATGATATATATTATCGCCACCAATCTGGTGAATGCAGAGATGAGCGCATTTTTAGACGCCATCCGGTTTATCGGTTTTCTGTGGAGCTTTATTATTTTGATTTTTGGAGAGTATTATGTACACCAGCTTACTTTTGGAAAGGTTATCTTAAACCTTATCCTGACCGGAATCGGCATTGTGATTATCCTCTTTCTGCTGCTTCTGGGTTACAGTCTGGTACAGCAGATATACGTGTTTATATACACGATATATAACGAGATAGTATTTCGGATATGACGGAAGCAGAAAGGGAGGAAAGAGGTGTGGACATGAAAAAGATAAAAGGCATATTCTGTCTGTTACTCTCCGGCGTCCTTTGCATGACGGGCTGCGGAAAGTCAATCCAGGCGCCGCCTGCACAGAGGGAGGCAGTTGATTATACACAGGGCTTTCTGCCGGCGGAAACAGAAGATAAACTGACGAAAATTGACGAGAATGACCGTTTTATTCTCTATGCCAATTTAAGCAATGGCGAGATGGCGGTGGAGGATAAGCAGGAAGACCGCACATGGTATTCCAATCCGGTGGACAAGCGGGATGATGGACTTGCCAGCGGTTTCAACAAAAATGCACTGCTGTCTGTACTGACCGTAAAGTACAGCACGGAGCGGAGTGTGTCCATGACTTGCGGCGGTTATATGTCAAGCGTTTCAAAGGACGGGCTTACGTACCGTATGGAAACGGACGGCTCCATCACATTTTTGTTTGATTTTCCCAATGAGGAATTCCGAATCCCCGTGCAGTATGCGCTGGAGGAGTACGGCTTTACTGCCAGAATCCTGGTGGACGGTGTTCTTGAATATGGAACCAACCAGATAAACAGCATAGATTTTCTGCCATTTTTCGGCGCAGGCGGCAGGGAAGCGGAAGGGTATATGCTGGTGCCGGACGGCAGCGGCGCCCTTATCTACTACAACAATAATAAGACGGTTGCCAATACCTATTCCAAGGAGCTTTATGGATTTGACAATGGCACAAACGATAAGGCGATGGGCACCAAAGCGGTTGCGGCATATTTTACGCTGTCGCAGAACCAGTATCTGCCGGTATTCGGCGTGAATCAGAACGGCGGCGGTTTTCTGGCAGTGATATCAGGCGGAGCAGGCAGGGCGGCAATCAACGCCGACGTAGCCGGAAAGTACACGCTGTACAACACGGTCTGGACCACCTATTCCTACCGGACAACCGGCACGATGCGGCAGGTACAGAAGGACGGCACGGACCAGGTGGTGGGCATCGCGGAGAAAAAGCTGGAGGTGTGGCAGGATTTTGCAGTGAGCTTCCACTTTCTGGAGGACGGCAGGGCGGAATATGCCGATATGGCGTCATGCTACAGGGAACAGCTTTTAGCGGAAGGCAGCCTTACCGGACGGGTGGAGGAAGCGGAAAAGATTCCGCTCTATCTGGAACTCTATGGCTACATTGAGAAAACAAAGTCTTTTTTGGGGATTCCAGTAGAGACCAAGATTGCCATGACGACCGTGAAGGATGTCAACGAAATTCTGGACGCAGCGGCAGAGCAGGGAATTGACAGCGTCGTCCTCAAATATAACTACTGGATGGCGGACAGCTACTACGGGAAGATACCGACGTCGGCGAAGGCAGAGAAAAAAGTCGGCAGCAAAAAGGAGCTTCTGGCACTGCAGGAGCGCCTGGCAGAAAACGGCGGAGGGCTGTATCTTTCGGCTGACCTGATGAATATATACAAGCTGGGAAAGGGTGTGAGCAAGTACAACGATGTACTGCAGTCTGTGGCAAATACTGCGCAGAGACAGTATGCGTTCATACTGGATTCCGCGGAGGTGGATACAAGGTACAATCCGTGGTATCTGCTGCGGCCGGCTTCCCTGTCAGAGTTTTTTAACCGGCTGGCAGCCAACATGGAGAAGGCCGGTTACGATAACCTTGCACTGGATTCCATCGGGGAGATGTGTTATTCGGAACTGAGTGGCAATGGCGTCGGACGCAATCAGGCGGTGCAGTTATATGCGGATGTAGTCAGGATCGCAGGCGGCAACGTGGACAATCTTCTGCTGACAGGGGCGAATGACTATGCGGCGGTTTATGCAGCACATATTTTGAAAACACCGGCAAGGAACAGCGGTTATGATATCGAGGATGTGAGCGTTCCCTTTTACCAGATGGTATTTCACGGGTATGTTTCCTACTCTCTAAGCGCGTCAAACCTTGCCAGCAATCCGGCTGACATGACTTTGAAATGTATGGAATATGGCGCATACCCACTGTATTCCCTGGTGGGAGAAAATATGGACGAGCTGATTGGCTCGCGGACGGATGCGCTTTATTCGGCAGATTACCGCAACTGGATTCCTTTTATGGGGATACAGTACAGGCAGCTTAACGAGGTGCTCGGAGGCGTACAGACCCAGGCGATAACAGGGCACGAGATACTGTCGGCTGATTTGCGTAAGGTAAGCTATGAGAATGGCATTGTAATTTATGTCAACTACGGGGAAAGCAGTGAAAAGGCGGACGGCGTTACCATTTTGGCAGGCGGCTACGCTGTGGTAAAGGACGGCAGGGTTCTGACGGAGGGAACTGCGGCGGAGTATGCAGAAGGGAGAGGATATTGATGCAAGGCAAGGTGAAAAGAAACAAGTCCTCAAGACTGATTCGCAGGCAGCAGCGGGCGGGATACTTTTTCGTGCTGCCATGGGTAATCGGATTTATCATTTTCTTTCTGGAGCCTCTTTTGGAAAGTATGTGGTACACCTTAAATGATGTAACGATGGGAACGGACGGCATGGAGACTACCTTTGTGGGGCTCTGGAATTTCAGATATCTGATTCTGGAGGACAGTAAATTTTTGATGAATCTCTGGACCGTCACCGCGGATATGTTAAAGCAGGTGGCAATCTGCACTGTGCTGAGTCTGTTCATTGCCGTTATCCTGATTCAGAATTTCAGGGGCAGGACGATATACCGCGCCATCTTTTTCCTGCCGATTATCATGACCAGCGGCGTGGTGTATTCCATGGTCGGCAGCGCCGTGGGTTCATCGGCGTTAAGCGGCACGGGCAATGCCTATCTATACGGCGGTGTGTCCATCGCATCGCTGATGCAGCAGGGAGGCGTAAGCCCCAGTGTTATTAATATTATCATGGGGATTGTGGACAGTATTTTTGCCATGATTACCAACTGCGGCGTTCCCATTCTGCTTTATATATCGGGGCTGCAGAAGATTCCGGTGAGCGCCTACGAGGCGGCAAAGATTGAGGGCGCAAGCAGCTGGGATATTTTCTGGAAGATTACGGTGCCGAAGATATCGCCCATTATTTTCCTGAATGTGGTCTACAGTATTGTGGATTCCTGTACTGCCTACGGAAAGGGCAGCGAGGGTAATATCATGATGAAGGCAATTCAGGACATGGGCTTCGGACAGACGATGAAATTTGGTATGAGCGCAGCGATGGCGTGGATGTATTTTATGGTAATTGCCTTTTTCCTTCTGCTTTCCTATCTGCTGCTTGGACGGAAAGCCAACAAAATAGAGAATTAGGAGGTGGCAGAGTGCACAAGATTTCAGTGAAAAAAGAGATGAAAGAGGAACTGCGCCATAAGATGAAGGTGATAAAGCCTTTCCACTATGTCT
The DNA here is from genome assembly GCA_947174985.1 of uncultured Lachnospiraceae bacterium. Classification (GTDB taxonomy): domain Bacteria; phylum Bacillota; class Clostridia; order Lachnospirales; family Lachnospiraceae; genus Acetatifactor. Next base: position 4,825 of record CAMWLB010000209.1, read on the forward strand.
GGGCAGTTTTGCGGCATATTTTCCTTTTAGGGCTCAGCTACGTGGTGCTGTATCCGGTTCTGTATATGGTCAGCAACGCCTTCAAGCCTGTGGAGCAGTATTACGACCCATCGGTTATCTGGATACCCAAAAGTCTGACGCTGGAAAATTTTAAGATTGTGCTGATAGTCATGGATGTCGGCGAAGTGCTCTGGAATACCTTTGTCATCGAACTGCTCCCGGCGCTGATTTCCACCGCGGTCTGCATGATGGTAGGCTACGGGCTGGCGCGGTTCAATTTCAGGGGAAAGAAGCTGGTGCTGGCAGGTGTTATCTTAACGATTATCGTGCCTGCGCAGACCATTTCCACCTCGCTGTACACCAGCTATCGGTACTTTGATTTTCTGGGTATACTGGGCTTTTTGAACAAGCTGACCGGCGTGGTGCAGACGCCCAACCTGATTGGCACGGCATGGGTAACACTGCTGCCGTCTCTTTTAGGAGTCGGACTGAAAAGTGGAATCTTTATTTTCATCTATATGCAGTTCTTTACGGGACTGCCCAAGGAACTGCAGGAGGCGGCTGCCATCGACGGCTGCAGCGCGTTTGGCACATTCTTAAGAATCATTGTGCCTACGGCGAAAAATATCATTATATCCGTATTGCTTTTGTCGGTGGTGTGGAACTGGAATGACTATTACACGCCCGCCATGTTTATCCGTGTGAAAGACACCATTGCCACGGCGATGGCAAGTTTTCAGGACAGACTGGCGAACATACACAATATGGGAAGCGGCATGGACAGCATCCAGACGGCAAACACCCAGA
>CAMWLB010000210.1 GCA_947174985.1 uncultured Lachnospiraceae bacterium
ATGTAGAAGAAAGAATTCTTTCTTTCAAGGCGGATTTCCCTGTGATTGATGATGTGCTCTGTACTTCCGATAAACAAAAGACCACCGGGCTTCAATGCCTTTTCAAACTTCCGGTATATGTCCTCTTTTGCCTCTTCCGTAAAGTAGATTAACACATTACGGCACACTATCAGATGATACTCAGTGGGATAGGCATCCTTTAACAGATTGTGCTCCTTGAATTCTACCCTGTCCTTGATTTCTTGAGAAATCTGGTAGGAAGGACCTATCTTGGTAAAATATTTCCGTTTCAAATCATCCGGTACTGCTGCAACGCTCTTCTCGCTGTAGAGACCAACCTTTGCCTTGGCAATCACCTGTTTATCCAAATCAGTCGCCAGTATATGAATCTGATTCAGAGGCAAATGCCGCGACAACGCCATAACCAGTGAATACGGTTCATCTCCTGTGGAACATGCCGCGCTCCAAATCTTTAAGTTTTTGCCAAACCGGCCTATCAGTTCCGGAATAATTTCCTTGTCCAAAAGCATCCACTGATCCGCATTGCGGTAAAACTCGGAAACGTTAATCGTCAGATAATTGACAAATTCTTCAAACCGCGCTTTATCTGTCTTTATTAACTGGACATACTTGTCATATTCCCGAAGACCGTTTTTATTAATCAGTGTATCGATTCTACGCTTCATCTGTTTCTCTTTGTAGGCATTCAAATCGATTGACGTCAAATCATATACGGCCTTTTTAAAATATTCATAGTCATACGTCATGCAGGCAACCTCATATTCAAAATTTATTCTGCGGATTCCTCGGATTCTTTTTCAGCAGCTATCACGGCATCAATGTCTACGGATACAACTTCCGCATCCTCATCCTCTTCTGCCTCCTCGTCCTTTGCAGGTTCAGGAGCATACAGCGCTTTGATGCTCAAGCTGATTTTCTTATCCTCTTCATTGAAATCTACAATCTTGGCGGTTACGGAATCACCTACCTTTAATACATCGGAAGGTTTCTCAACATGTTCCTTGGAAATCTGGGATACATGGAGCAAAGCGTCCACACCGGGCTCTAACTCTATAAATGCGCCGAAATCGGTCATTCTCGCCACTACACCGGTAACCTCATTGCCGATGGCAAACTTCTCTGCAGCATCCTTCCATGGATTCTGGTCGTCAAACTTAAGGCTGAGCGCAATCTTGCTGCCGTTGATTTCCTTGATAAGCACGGTAAGCTTATCGCCAACTTTAAACGCTTTCTTGGGATGCTCTACACGTCCCCATGACATCTCCGAAATATGGAGAAGACCATCTGCACCACCCAAATCAACAAACGCACCGAAATCGGTTACATTCTTTACAACGCCTTCTACAACGTCACCTTCATGGATACGCTCGAAAAGCTCTCTCTGCATTTCTGCTTTTTTCGCAACGACAAGCTGCTTTCTGTCACCGATATATCTCCTTCTTCTAGGATTATATTCGCTGATGACAAATTCTATTTCCTGTCCGGCATATTTGCTCAAATCTTTTTCGTAGGTATCGGAAACCAGACTTGCCGGAATGAAAATTCTTACTTCTTCCACAACAACGCTTAAACCGCCCTCAAGCACCTGTGCAACGGTTGCTTTCAAAACCTCTTTGTTGTTAAAGGCTTCTTCGATTCTCTTGTTGCCTCTGTCTGCAGCCAGACGCTTGTAGGTAAGGAGAACTTGTCCCTCTCCATCATTCACTTTCAGAACCTTTACCTCCATGGTGTCGCCCACTTTGACAACGGTGGTCAAATCCACACCGGATTCATTGGTATATTCGTTTCTGGTAAGGATACCGTCTGACTTGTATCCGATGTTGAGAACTATTTCTTCAGGCTTCACATCAATAACAGTACCTTCAACTACCTCTCCTGTGTGTATTGTCTTTAATGATTCTTCTAACATTTGTTCAAAAGTTAATTCTGACATAATTTTGAACCTCCTCAATAATTTTGTTTGGGGTCGAAGCCCCTGCAGTAATACCCACCAGTGAAACAGCTTTAGGTCGTTCTAAATGCAAGTCATCCAGTGTCTGTATAAAATAGGTATGCGGACACTCTTTACTGCAGATTTCATACAACTTTCTCGTATTGGAGCTGTGCCTGCCGCCTATTACTATCATAGCATCGACAAAGGCAGCTATTTCCTTTGCTTCCTTCTGTCTCTCCTCAGTTGCGTTGCAGATAGTATTCGCAACAGTAACATTATAGACTTTTTTTTTGAAAATTTCAACTATATAATGAAATTTATTGTAGTTAAATGTCGTTTGAGCCACAATGCATACTTCTTTTCCTTCTTTGGGCACAAAATTTTCAGCCTCTTCGACCGTATCTATGACAACTGCGGGCGTCCTGCTCCAGCCCACAGTGCCTTCCACCTCCGGATGCCCGGGATTGCCGATCACCACAATCTGCCTGCCTTTTTTGCTCTCCTCCTCCACTATGCCGTGGATTTTCTTGACAAACGGACAGGTCGCATCCACAATGGAAAGCCCCTGCTTTTCTATCTGCGCATAGATATCTCTTGCAACACCGTGTGCCCGTATGATGATGGTTCCCTTTTTCACCTTCTGCAGTTCCTCACGGTTCTCAATTACCCTGACGCCCTGCTCGCGCAGTTCCTCCACCACTTCCTCATTGTTGACGATGGCGCCGTATGTATAAATATCCCCGTTTCCAATCTGTCCGTAGACTGTTTCTACTGCGCGCTTTACGCCAAAGCAGAATCCCATGTTTTTAGCCGCCAGAATTTCCAAATTAGATACCTCTTTTCTTCTTTTCGCATATTTTCATAATGGTTTCCATCACTTCTTCGACAGACATATCGGAAGAATCCACTAAAACAGCATCCTCTGCCTGTCTTAGGGGAGACTCCTCCCTTGTCATATCCCTGTTGTCCCTCTCGATGATATCCTGTTCGATTTTATCAAAATTGCAGGCAATGCCTTTTTCCGTAAGCTCATCATAACGCCTTTTTGCACGCACGGCACTGCTTGCGGTCAGATAAATTTTTACATCTGCATCCGGCAGTACGCAGGTGCCGATATCCCTGCCATCCATCACCACATCTGCAGTCCTTGCAAGCTCCTTCTGCAGGCTCACCAGTTTTTTTCGCACATTTGGCTGCGGAGAGCTTATGGACGCCATATTGCTCACTTCCTCCGTCCTTATCAGGGAATTGACGTTTTTATTATTTAAATAGACTATCTGTTCGCCGTTCTCATAGCGGATTGTGATATCCGCCTCTTTGCAGCGGCTGCTCATGGCCTCGGTGTCCTCCTGTCCGATTCCCTCCTCAAGCATAAACAGCGCCATGGCACGGTACATGGCTCCCGTGTCCACATATATCATTCCCATTTTTTCGGCAAGCTTCCTTGCAATCGTACTTTTCCCTGCTCCGGCAGGCCCGTCTATCGCCACACAAAAACTCATTTTTCTTCCACCTTTCTATGTTTTTCTATGTTAAAACTGTCCCGCTCCTTTTCCGGCAAGATACCCAGTTGACCACGCTATCTGCAAATTAAAACCGCCTGTCACCGCATCTAAATCCAACACTTCTCCCGCAAAGAAAAGTCCCCGCACCTTTTTAGATTCCATGGTGGATGGATTAACATCCTTTACGGAAACGCCTCCCATCGTGATGACCGCCTCGTCAAACCCCCTGCATCCTGTTATGGTAAGCGGCAGGCCCTTTATCAGCGCGGTAAATTGCTTTCTCTCTTCTTTTGTGATTTCATTGACCTGCTTATCCGGTGCAATACCGGACAAAGCGACCATCACCGGAATCAGTTTTGACGGAAACAGCGCGCTCAGGGCATTTTTAAACGCTTTATTTTTATTTGCTTCAAATTCCCTGATAAGTCTCTTGTCAAGCTGCTCCATGGAAAGTGCCGGCTTTAAATCGATGGAAAGCGCCGCCTGCTGCCCATACGCCTTCTGCACATACCGGCTGCTGGCGCTCAGAATCAAGGGACCGCTCACCCCGAAATGAGTGAAGAGCATCTCCCCGAAATCCCGATAAAGCTCTTTCTTGTTGCAGGTAAGCGCCACCTCTACATTTTTTAAGGAAAGCCCCATTAAATCTTTACAAAAACTTTCCTCCGCCTCCAATGGCACCAGCGAGGGCCGTCTCTCTGTCAGACCGTGTCCTGTCTTCTCCGCAAACCGATAGCCGTCTCCTGTAGAACCTGTCGCGGCATAGGAAATACCGCCGGTCGCTACAACAACCGCATCCGCCCTCTCTTCCTTCCCGGAAGCAAGCCGCACGCCGCGCACCTTCACGCCTTCTTCCATTTCTTCCACCAGCACCTTAAGAATCGTGGTATTTAAACGCACCGTGACCTGAAGTTCATCCAATCTTTTCTTCAAAGCCTTTATCACATCGGAAGAATGGTCTGAAACAGGAAACACCCGGTTTCCCCGCTCTATTTTCAACGGACAGCCGGCATCCTCAAAAAAACGCATCACCTGATTGTTGTCAAAGCCGTAAAAAGCGCTGTACAGAAATTTGGCATTATTTACTACACCGCCAAACAATTCCTCCGTCTCGCAGGCATTAGTCACATTACAGCGTCCTTTTCCCGTGATAAAAAGCTTTTTACCCAGCTTTTCATTTTTTTCATACAGGACAACCCTTCTGCCCTCCTCTGCCGCGGAAACCGCCGCCATCATACCCGCGGCTCCGCCGCCGATTACCGCTACTACACTCATAAATTACAATTCCAATCCTTTGGTAAAATTTATTTTTCGGTGTCCGCCTTCCACAGAGGATTGTGCAGCACCGGCTCCTCATCAATAAAATTAATTTCATCGTTCAGGTACACCTGATAATTATTCCATACACCTTCCAACATTTCCAGATTCCGCTTTACATCGGAGGGGCGCTTCAGGCACAGCGCCACCACCATCGCATTGATAACGCTTAAGGGCGCCACCAGGGAATCCACAATGGAAACCATATCACTTCTTGCCAAAAGATTCATGGAGGAATACAGACACATGGGCGAGTGAATGGAATCCGTGATGCTGATTACCTTGGCATTTCTGTCGTTGGCAAACTCCAGCGCCTTTAGCGTACGCATGGAATATCTGGGAAAGCTGATTCCGATAATCACGTCATTTTCATCTATCCGAATCATCTGTTCAAAGGTTTCGCTAATGCTGGTCGTGTTTAAAAGCGTCACATTGCCGCGCACCATATTTAAGTAAAAATGTAGAAAATCCGCGAGCGGCGCACAGCTCCTGAGACCGATGATATATACGTTTTCCGCCTCCAGTATGGCGCCCACTGCCATATCAAAAGCATTGGGGTCAAGATTTGCAATCGTATCCTGAATCTTTTCGATGTCCGCTGTAAGCACGGAGGATAGAATTTCCGACTGACTGCTATGCCCATACTTTACGTCTATCTTCTGTACAGCGCTCAGCTTGTCCCTCACCCAGTTTTCCAGTGCCTTCTGGAATTCCGGATACCCGTCGTAGCCTATTCCGGAAGCAAAGCGAACCACCGTGGATTCGCTGATGCCAAGCTCTGTACCCAGCTTTGCCGCCGTCATAAAC
>CAMWLB010000211.1 GCA_947174985.1 uncultured Lachnospiraceae bacterium
AGTCAAGCCCATCCCGCGGATGCGGCTTAATCACCACATGCAAATCCCCGCAGTAATCCCGCAGAACTTCGTCGCTGACGGCCTTCCTGACCTCAGGCTTATCTCCCGGAAAACCTTCCGTTAAGAAGAGTACGCAGTCTCCGCAGCCGGAAAGCTGCCTTGTCAGTTCATCCGCATCCGGCAGAAAAACGGCAAGCATCGTTTTTTTCTGTTCGGCAGTCAACGCCTGCTCCATGGGCTTTCTCGGTACTTTTTTATATTTTGCAAAGGTATAGTCAAAATAAGAAGTGTCATTGACCTCCATGTCCAGACAGTATTTCCCATACCCGTTCTGTATAAAAATAAGATTCTTTGCCGCCAGCGCTGCCTTCAGCTTAAAATGCCCCCGATTGTCCACATGTGCCGCATCAAAATTTTTCAGGCAGTCAAGGCCGTCCTCCACCGCGTGATAATAAATATGGCGGTAACTCAGATAATATCCGATGGGGTCGGAATCGCAAAACACATAGATATCCTCATATTCGGTAAAATCGATATCAATAAATTTTTCCTGTAACTTTCCGAGCCTTTTGGTAAAAATAATCCTGTTTACCATATGCTTTACAATATTATGCTGATTTTCCTTGTATTTCATGATTTCCGGAAAATCCTCGGCACGCCGCTCATCCAACGCAAGCACCCTGTCAAAGATACCTGATGCCTTAAGCCGTTCGTCTAAGTCCCCAAAGTCCATAAACACTTTGCTGAGTGCAATATCCGCCTTTTTTTCCTGTCCGTCTTTCAGGTTCATTTCTTTCAAAATGGAAACATAGACATGGTACAGGGTATGACATACGTAAATCCGAGAACGGTTTCTCTTTTTTCTGCTATTCATGGTTGCTGCTGCCCTTTTTGAAATAAAATTTATCTTGTAAAAAATCTCTGGGAAACCGTATAAGTCTGACCGGGTACAATTTCCTCATACCCGCTTTCTTCCTTCGGCATATTGAGGTTGGGTGCGTTTACCTGTGCCGTCATAGGCTCGGGACAGAAATAATTCTTGAATCCCTCATTGTTCCAGACAATCCAGAATTTGTATTTGTCGTCCACCTCATAACAGATTTTTTTGCCGCTCTCCGTATCCGTCACCACACATCCGTGGAAATCCTCACCATCCAGCGAAACGGTTCCACCCGTGAACATTTCGTTGTTGATATCGCGGAGAACAGGGCATCTCGTGCCGTTCACATACTCCATATCGTCATGGTCCAAATCATACTGCCTACCATCCGGAAGCCAGCGCTGCTCGTTAAAACTGATTCTCTTTACTGCCGGAAGCTGCAGGCGGACATCTTCCTGCCTGCCGCCGTCAACAAAGGGCGTATTAATGGTCGTATGGGTTGCTACGGAAATCGGCATCATTTTTTCAGAATGATTTGTCAGGGAAATCGTATGGCGTAAGCCTTCTTCAGAAAGTTCAATGGTGATTTTCGCCGTAAACTTTATAGGAAAGCAGACAAAGAAAAAGTCGTTTTCATCATAGACATATTCCGTCGTGACATAAGCCTTTCCGTCTTTAGCAGCAAAGTCCTTGATTTTATACGCCCGCTTCTGTAAAAAGCCATGAAGATGATTGCCTCGCTCCTCTTCATTCACAGGAAGAGGATACTCGCCATCCGAAGTTTTCAGCAAGCCGCCGTCAAAACGATTTGGCAGATAAAGCGTAGGCAGACCCCATATTTCGGGGGCATTCATAATCTCCGCAATACTTACATCATCGCGGTAACGAAAAATTTCCATGCCCATTTCATTGTTCCGAAGCCGCAGAACATTACTGCCAATCTGAGGCGCAACCACTGCGTAATATCCTCCTGCGGCAAGCTCTACTGCTTCCATTCCCTTGTGCTGTGCTTTTCTCGCATAAAATTCATTTACCATTTTCTATTCTCCTTGCATTTTGTATGCTTATTTGCTATGCCGAAGTACGGTCGCTGAAAATCTGGGAAGCTTAAGCGTAACCTTTCCTGCCAGCACGGGAATTTCTGATTTTTCCGTGCTGTAGCCGGATTCCGTCGTTTCAAACACCTTCATGATAACGGATTCTTTGGGAACTCCTGCCTCCCAGACCCTTACGCTTTTTTCCAGTTCGTAATCATTATTATTTATCAGTACAATGGTCTGGCTGTCCCTCTTAAACCGTCCGTACGCCAGATAATTGTAATCCATGCCTAAAGATTTCAGCGATCCGGTTCGCAGCTCCGGACAGGATTTGTGAAGACTGATAATTTCTTTGTGAAATGCTATCAGCTCCTTGTCCTCGTGCCCCCACGGATAGGTACGCCTGTTGTCCGGATCCGTAAATCCACAAACGCCTGCCTCATCTCCATAATACACCGCCGGCGCCCCGGGCCATGTCATCTGTATCACTACTGCTTCCCGGAATACGGCAGGATTGTTGCCGTGATTTGCCGCTTCCGGCCCTAACGTGTTGGTCCTGCCCACCTTGTGACTTGTGCGGGTCATAAAGCGGGAATGGTCGTGGTTGGAAAGCTGGTTCATCGCCACCTGCCAGCTTGGTGTGGAGAAGCTGGAGCTGTGATGCCACATAGCGCCCCAGAAGCTTTCCGCATTGCCTAAAAGGTCCTGTCTGAAATCGTCGCTGTGTTTTTCCATTCCTGTCAAGAACCAGGTGACGGGTTCCATAAACGCGTCATAATTCATGACCGAATCCCATTCGTCACCCTGCAGCCATTCCCTTGTATCGCCATAATGCTCCGCCAGAATGATGGCATTGGGATTGGCCTCCTTGACCGCCTTTCTAAATTCCCGCCAGAAGAAGTGGTTGTATTCCGCCGAAAGACCAAGGTCGGCAGCCACGTCCAGCCTCCAGCCATCTACATTATAGGGCGGGGAAACCCATTTTTTAGCAATGTACATAATATAGTCAAAAAGCTCCTTCGACCCGTCATAATTCAGCTTTGGCAAGGTGTCATGACCCCACCAGCCGTCATAGGTCGGATTGTATGGCCATCTGTTCTGGTCACGAAACAAAAAATAATTGCGGTAGGGGCTGTTTTGAGAAATATATCCGCCTTTTTCATAGCCCTCAGCATTTTCATAGATGCGTTCTCTGTCCATCCACTTATTGAAAGAACCGCAATGGTTAAATACACCGTCGAGAATTACCTTCATGCCTCTTTTGTGGGCTTCCTCCACCACCTTTGCAAAAAGTGCGTTAGCCGCCTCCAGATTTTCTTTTCCCGTCACACGCCTGATATACTTGGTGGCAAAGCGGTTTTCCTTCTGCCCGTCTGGAAGAAGCTCGCCCCCATCATCCACTATCTTCCCAATATGCGGATCTATATAATCATAGTCCTGTATGTCATACTTGTGGTTGGAAGGCGAAACAAACAGCGGATTAAAATAAATAACCTCAATCCCTAAATCTTTCAGGTAGTCCATTTTATCCAAAACACCCTGCAAATCTCCGCCGTAAAACTCCCTGACACCCATCTGCGCCGGGTACTTATTCCAGTCCTCTACCTTTGTGACATTCTCATAGATATAACAGTACTCGCCTGTTTCCACATCATTGGTTTTATCCCCGTTGAAAAAGCGGTCAATATAAATCTGGTACATAACGGCGCCCTTTGCCCAGTCAGGCGTCTTAAAGCCCGGTATGACCACAAAATCATAATATTCATTTACTTCCTGGGTCAATCCTCTGGTGTTATAAAAGCCGACGATTTTACCGACGTTTATCTCAAAATGGTAAGATACCTTTACATTGTCCAACTGTATCTGAATTGCATAAAAATCAAATACGTCATCGGACTCCTCTTTCAGCATCAACAGCCGTTCTCCTCTGCATATTAAAAATACTCTGTCGATATTGTTTTTTGCCGTTCGAAAGCGAATGGTGATTTCTTCATAAGGATTCGGCTCAAAGGGAATCACATACTCTTCCGTGGAATCACTGAAAAGAGCATGCTTATTTAAGACCGGACGCATGGATGCGATGTATAACTGATTCTGCTCTATTTTTCCTAAAAAATTTATATCCATAGATAAAACCTCACCAACGATTGATTTCCCCTACTATTTTATAATATTCAATTCTCCCGCGCAAGGCTAATTCCATAAAACCGTGAAATTTTCCGGACACACTGCAGCGAACAAAAAAAGACAGCCTCGGCGGCTGTCCTTTTTTAGAGAAGGTATTTCTTTCTTATGGGGTATAGCAAAAACTATATAATGTATTGGGGGGGTTACAAGTAGTATAATAGCATAGCCTGCAAAATGCGTCTATTCTCAAAATTCACAAATATTACAAATTAGCTACTGTGTTTTTGGTAATTTTGCACATATACAAGTTGTGCATTATGACTAAAACAGTGCTTCAAACTCCGCTCTGGTAATTTTCTCTCTTTCCAGCAGCAATGCCGCCGCTTTATGGAGCACACTTTCGTGTTCCGTAATAATACTTTTTGCCCGGGCATAACAATCATCAATAATTGCTTTTACTTCTTTGTCGATTTCGCCGGCAACCGCCTCGCTGTGAGAACGGGTATGTGCCAAATCTCGCCCGATAAATACTTCATCATCGCTCTCATCATAGTTAATCACACCGATATTCTGCGACATACCAAAACGTGTCACCATCTTGCGTGCTACCTTTGTCGCTTTCTGAATATCACTGGATGCACCTGTCGTAATATCGTCAAAGATAATCTCTTCGGCAATCCGTCCGCCTAAGGATACCATGATATCCTGCAGCATCTTGCCCTTTGTTAAAAACATCTCGTCTTTTTCCGGCAGAGGCATGGTATATCCCGCCGCGCCTATACCCGTGGGTATAATGGATACGGTATATACAGGTCCTACATCGGGCAGTACATGGAACAGAATAGCATGGCCTGCTTCATGGTAAGCCGTAATCTTTTTCTCTTTGTCAGAAATAATCCGGCTTTTCTTTTCTGTACCGATTCCTACTTTTATAAATGCCTTCTTAATGTCCTCCTGTGCAATGTATACACGGTTCTCTTTTGCCGCGTTAATTGCCGCCTCATTCAGAAGGTTTTCCAAATCCGCGCCTGTAAAGCCCGCCGTCGTCTGCGCTATCTGTTTTAAATTTACATCATCGCTCAGCGGTTTATTTCTGGCATGTACACGGAGAATATCCTCTCTGCCGCCTACATCCGGCGCTCCTACTGCTACCTTTCTGTCAAAACGCCCAGGACGCAAAATTGCAGGATCCAGGATATCCACACGGTTGGTCGCCGCCATCACGATAATTCCTTCGTTGACGCCAAAGCCATCCATTTCAACCAGAAGCTGATTTAAGGTCTGCTCTCTTTCATCATGTCCGCCGCCCATACCGGTACCGCGGCGTCTCGCCACAGCATCAATCTCGTCTATGAAAATAATACAGGGCGCGTGCCGCTTCGCCTCCGCAAACATGTCACTCACACGGGAAGCGCCCACACCGACGAACATCTCCACAAAATCAGAACCGGAAATACTGAAAAACGGCACGTTCGCCTCGCCCGCGATGGCCTTGGCCAGAAGTGTCTTACCTGTACCGGGCGCGCCCTCTAAAAG
>CAMWLB010000212.1 GCA_947174985.1 uncultured Lachnospiraceae bacterium
TAGAAACTGACTATTCCAAAGCTGGTAAGAAATATGAAACTGTATATAAACCATTTATAAAGTTATGTGATCATCTGAATTTGCAAATAGGTGAGATGTCTGTATTTAGCAGGACAGAAGATAAAGTCAATGATGCAAAAGCCCTTGTAACTGAGGTGAATAACAACTTAAAAAATGCTACAACTACCTTGGAAAGGGCTAATGAAAAAGCGAAGTCATTGCAGACGGAATTGATTACAGTGTTGAGTATTTTTGCTGCTATAGTTATTGCTTTCTCTGGTGGATTTACTTTTTTAGGTAGTGTAATGACATCTATAAAGGATGTTGCTTATTTTGAAAGTGTTGTACTATCGGCGGTAATCTGTGGATTAGTGATATTCAACACAATTTTTCTTATGATGTATTTGGTTTCAAAAATTACAGAACGCAATATTTATGCAAGGTGTCTGACCAAAGACTGTTCTTGTGAAAGTGGAGGAGCTAAATGCAAGTGCAATGGAATTAATCGAATTCGAAAAAGATTGCCATATGTCTTTTATTATAATGTGTTTTCAGTAATTATTATTGTGATAGATATGTTTATATGGTTCTTGGATATAAAAGATATTATCATCTAAAAATTAATTTGGGAAAATGTGCAGTAAAAAAACAGCACTTTGTCTAGGGCAAGGTGCTGTTTTTATCAAGATTTATGAACTTCCATATTCATCAAAAAGTCAATGCATTTTCTGTAACGGGTAATAGGTGCAGTAACCAATATCACTCAACTGTAAAATCCCCCTGACCACCTGAGAAAGCGGCAGCAGTAGAGCCGAAATCTATGCTCTGGTCGATGTGCAAATCCTGCATGGGGTCTATATTGTTTTTTATCAGAATGTACTCAAACACCATCTCGGGCATACCGCCGGGGCGTCCGCCGAGGACGTTGGCGCCTACAAGCATATCCCATGAAAAATTCTCAATAGGTTCTCTCGATACGAGAAAATTGCCGGCGCGCTGGGTAAGCTGCGCAAAGTTTACGACATAGTCCTGTGTGCCGCCGTTATAGGTGTAAATTGTGCTTTCGCTGCCCATAAAACCGATATCCGCTTCACCGGTAAGCAGAGCGGTCATGGTTTTGTCGGCGCCAAAGCCGGTTACCAGTGTTAAATCGATTCCCTCTTCCTCGAAATAGCCTTCTTCAATGGCGACATACATGGGAGCATAAAAAATGCTGTGTGCAACTTCGTTCAGGGTTACCTTGGTTAGTTCGCTGCCGCCTGTCTTTTTGCCGCAGCCGGTCAGCGCGGACAGACATAATAAAAGCACCAGCGATAAACTAAATAATTTTTTCATAGAATCCTCCAGTTTTTCGTGATGCTTTATTATATTGCGGTAATGAAAAAAGGTGCAAAAAACAAGGTTGTTTTATTGAAGGTGTATGTTTTTCATAGCCCAGAGCTGGAGTGCCTTGGCATTTGTGGATATTTTCTCCAAAGAGTCCAGAATATGCTGAAAGGTAGGGCGTTCCGTCTCGGAGATGACGCCGTCCTCCGAGATGGCGATAAGTGCCATTCTCAAATCGTCAATATCCTTTAGAGAGCCAAGTACTTTCAGCGCAAGGCGGTCAAAATCATCAATAACGACTTCCTTCACGCTTGTCCGACCGATAGGACATTCCCTTGCACAGTAGGAATTACACAGCTCGGGACAGTTGTAAGTATTTGACATGGCGAGCACCTCCTCGGGATACGGGGTGATGGAGCCAAGCTCTATGCGGGCAAGACGGGTGCGGTCTATACCGACAATTTCAGCAGCCTTTTCACGGCTGGTAAAGTCATCATTTGTTTTGGAAGCCTCATAACGTGCGAGATAGTACATATTATCGGCGGCTTTGGTTGCTTTTTTTCCCATGATTTCAACTCCCTCTTGTGGTAAAATGAATTCTATAATACAGTTTATGCAAAAAGAGACCTTTTGTAAAGAAAAAGGTCAAATAATTGTAAAAGTGAGTTGAGAAAAGTAAGAAAACTTGATACAATAAGATGAATAGGATTCATAAACTGCATTATGGAAGCAAAACTACATATCTAATGGAGGATCAAAGATGGGTTTATTAAGAGCAGCAAAAGATGCAATCGGCAGCTTGATGGCTGACCAGTGGCGCGAGTATTTCTACTGTGAGTCCATACCAAGCGACGTGTTGGTGACAAAGGGCGTAAAGCAGGTAACGCCGGGACGCAACAGCAACACAAAGGGAGCGGATGACATTATCACAAACGGCTCTATCATTGCGGTAAACGAAGGACAGTGTATGTTAATCGTGGACCAGGGAAAGATCGTGGAGTTCTGTGCGGAAGCGGGAGAGTTTATCTATGATACTTCCTCTGAGCCTTCCTTATTTTATGGCAAGCTGGGTGAGAATTTAAAACAGTCCTTCAGCGTTGTGGGCAAGAGATTTTCTCTGGGTGGCAATACAGGAAAAAATCAGAGGGTGTATTTTGTCAATACCAAGGAGATTATGAATAACCTGTTTGGGACGCCTTCACCGATACCGTTCCGTATTGTGGACCCTAATATCAATCTGGCTATGGATATTGCCATCAGGTGCAACGGCGAATACAGCTTCCAGATTAAAGACCCGCTGTTATTTTATAGCAGCGTAAGCGGTAATGTAACGGATGTATACCGTAAGAACGATGAATTGTCAAGGATGATGAAGGCGGAGCTGCTCACAGCGCTGCAGCCTGCTTTTGCAAAAATATCTGCCATGGGCGTTCTCTACAGTGCAGTTCCGGCGCATACAATGGAACTGACCAATATATTGAACGAGGAGCTTTCTGAAAAGTGGGCGCAGTTACGTGGTATCGAGATGGTCTCCATGGCCATCAATTCCATGAAGGCATCCGAGGAAGACGAGAAGCGGATTAAGGAAGCACAGGAGACCGCTATTTACAGATCTCCCGAGATGGCAGCGGCATTCCTTGCACGTTCACAGGGCGAGGCAATGAAGGCGGCTGCTTCCAATCAGGAAGCCGGCGCCATGATGGGCTTTGCCGCTATGAATATGGCGCAGATGACGGGCGGCATGAATGCCAATTCCCTCTTTGCAATGGGTCAGCAGAATCAGAATATGCAGGGACAGCAGGCAGGAATGCAGCAAGGTACAGGTATGTTTGGGGTAGGAAACACAGGAGCAGCAGGAATGTCCGGCACAGGAACTGCGGGCGCTGTGTTAGGCTGGAGTTGTTCTTGCGGTAAGACGGATAACCGCGGCAGATTCTGTGAGGAATGTGGAAATCCCAAGCCTGCCGCTGCCGGATGGACATGTGGATGTGGCAACGTAAATCAGGGAAAATTCTGTACGGAATGTGGAAAGATGAAACCGCAGGGCGCACCACTTTACAAATGCGACAAGTGTGGATGGGAGCCGGAAGACCCGACCAATCCGCCCAAGTTCTGCCCTGAGTGCGGAGACATTTTCGACGAAAATGATATTAAATAACGGAGCGGACAAACAAGATGAGTATAACGCTTATAGGAATCATTGTTGTACTGGTGCTTTTATTGGCTCTGGTGGGCATAGTTTACTATGCCTACCGGACCATAAGGAATAAAATCAGAGCGTTTTCAAGAACGGCTTTTGGGACAGATTCCCTAAGGGAGGGATTTCAAAAAGTAGAAGCGGATTATGCGGCTACACCCAAATCTGTTTCGGCGGCAACGAGCCTTTATCTGCCGCGAATCATGAAGGATTTTCCGGATTTTCATTATGACGAGATGAAAAAAAGGGCGGAAAATGTGTTGGTTTCCTATTTGCACAGCATCGATTCCAACAATATGGCGCTGCTTGCGGAGGGAACGAATGAACTTAAAAATCAGCTTGAAATGCAGTTGGAAATGCTTCGCTCCCGTGAGGAACGGGTGCATTATGAACAGATTAAAGTTCATCAGACGGAAATAAATCAATACCGCTATCAGAAGGGGCGGCGCAGTATTGTGTTTCAGTCTGCAGTGGAATATTATTATTATCGGACGCAGGGCGGCAATGTGACGGCAGGCAGCCGGAACACGAAAGAGCAGTCCAAATACAATGTGGAATGTATTTACATACAGGACAGAGATTTTGTGGAGAATGTGGATGATGCCGCGTTGGGCGTAAATTGTCCGAACTGTGGCGCACCGCTTTCCGGTCTGGGGGCCAAAGTATGTGCGTACTGCGGTACACCGGTTATGGAGTTAAATATACGTTCCTGGAATTTCAGTGACGTAAAAGAGATTTAGCTTCTTTTTTGAGGAGGCTTTTTATGGAAGGAAAAGCAAAGGACAAGTTTTCGGGGGAAAATATGGATATTACAAAAAGTCTTGAGGCGGCGCGTTTGGAGCTGCGTACGCTGATGAACAGTATACCGGGCGGCGTGTGCCGGCTGGTTTATGGCGGCGGTCTTTTGCTGGAGTATGCAAATGAGGGGATGTTCGCTCTGATGAAGGTGACGGCAGAGGAATTTGCAGAGCGTTACGACAACCGCTACGACAGACTTTTAGCCGAAGATGAATGGAAAGAGCTGCAGAGCAAGATAGAGAGCGGCAAGGACGGCGATGTTATACAGATGGAATATGCCGTGCATTATATGGACGGAAGAAAAGAGTGGCGTCTGATGCAGGCGGTACTTTTAATAAATGACGAAAAAACCGTGCTCCAGAGTGTAATAACGGATATTACGGACGTGAAAAAAACCTACTTCCAGTTAGAACAGGAAAAAAAGAAACTGGATGTTCTGGCGAGCATGTCGGGAGATATGATTTTTGAGTATGACATTGAAACGGATACCATGGAATATACCCGCCAGGATGAAGCTGTTATCAATAACGAGCAGATTGCCAAAACCTATACCAAGACAATCCGGCAGACCGGCTATGTACATCCGGGGGATGCGGACAGGCTTGAGCAGTTCTGCAATGAATTGCATGCGGGCAAAAAGCATATTCTGACGGAGCTTCGCAAAAAATATAAGGATGGAAAATATCATTGGGTGGAAATAGAAGGTGTGACGCTGCGTGATTATGCAGGAAAACCTGTAAAAGTAATGGGTCATACCAAAAACATAGATGAGCGCAAGGAAAAGGAAGAGCAATTAAAAAACAGTCTTGAGAAGGATTCCCTGACAGGGGTTTACAATCTGCAGGTGATAGAAGATAAAATTAGGTCAAGACTGCAAAGTCCGGCACTTCAGCTTCCGTGCTGGCTGATTATTTTGGATGTGGACAATTTCAAACTGATAAATGAGGCGAATGGGCATTTTGTTGGAGACGCTGTACTGTGCATGGTTGCGGATGAACTGAAAAATTCCTTTAAGGACTCGCTTTTGGGCAGAGTCGGAGGAGACGAATTCATGATCTTCGCAGAGGGAATCTCAAAGGAAGCGTTGGAAGAGCGCCTGCAGACATTGAATAATACGGTTAAGGGCGTTTATGAAGACAAGGAAAGAAATATCAGGATTTCCTGCAGCATAGGTGTTGCACGCTGCACTGATGAAAGCAAAGAATTTGAAAAGCTGTTTCAGTGGGCGGACTATGCGCTGTATCAGATAAGAC
>CAMWLB010000213.1 GCA_947174985.1 uncultured Lachnospiraceae bacterium
ATCAGAAGCGCCAGATAAAAGACGCCCTGTCCTACCCGTTTTGATGTTATCTTTTCCTTCATGATAATCTCCTTTTACCGTTAATAGAAACCTTCCAGCATCGGTGAAATAATATCCGGACCCTGCTCTATTTTTTGGAGCAGGTCTCTTAAGGTTCCCGTATAACAATATCCGTTGTATACATTTCCCGCCGCTTCTTTATCACCTGTATAGCATTGAATATAAGGATAGTCATAATTCATCCTGCTAATCCAGAATATTCTCTCCCTGCCCTCATTTTCCGAAAAATCAAATATGGTTCTGCCATAGTCTTCAAAAGGGCAGCCCGCCGCCTGCAAAACTGTCGGAAGCAGATCGCAATGCGATATGGGCGCGTTCGTCACCGGAGATTCTTCATGTGTCTCTCCCGGGCGTTTTACGAAAAAACATACCTGTGAATCGGTATTATTCGGTCCGCCGTGGTCTGCAGTAATGATAATGGTTGCATTATCATACGCTCCTACCTCCTGTAACTGTTTCAAATACTCCTCTACTATCACAAAACAGCCTTTTACGGTTTCTTCCCTTGTCGAATCCGGTTTATAATTTCCATCTGCACCGGTTGTCCACTGGTGCGGTCCCATCAAATGCTGGATGATAAAATAATTGTGCTCCTCATCTCCTGATATCCCCTCTTCCAACAGACGAGAGTAAAAAGCGGCATTATCATGACGCACGGCATTCTTTTTCGCTGTCACAATGTCCGCATACTCTCCCATATTGGTATAAAACATCGGCTTCAAAAATTCCGGAAACATTCTGTATCCTGACATCTTAAACAGTGTTTTTAGCAGCAGCGGCTCGTTTACTTCCATATCCTGCGCTACATCTATCACATTATCAAATTTATCCTGTATCAGTTCCAGTTCATTGAGTCCGCATATCATATGGGCATCCGGTGTATAAAGGTTTATCTTGTAATTATTATTTTTCAGGTAGTCATAAAACTGATTTGTCATCTCATTGTCCCAAGCCTGCGCACACCATTCATTGATGGTAATGGCCGGATTAAACTCAACACCGGTCAGCATATGAACAATAGAAGGAAACGTTCCAAAATACACACATTCAGCATTGTTATAGTAGGTAAAATCATGCAGCGCATCGACTGCATCAGGATAGACCTTCAATGCATCTTCCACATACTCGCTGCTCATAAAGTCCAGTATCAAGATAATGACATTATCTTCTTTTGACACTACAAGCTGCTCTTCTCCTGATAAATGCAAGCCTGCCGCCGGTCTTACATAGGCTTTTTCATCTCCTGCCACCACCAAAGAAACCAACGCGACTATCTGTATAGCAAGCAGAAACGCCGACAGATACTGTACCAGCTTGTCCCATGCCTTTTCCTTTGCAAACGCCAAAAAGAGTGCTGAACCGATGATAAGCAACCAAATTAGCAGATTCAGGACAGCCGGCACCACCTCTATGCCATACCCCTCCGGATTCAGCCCCAAAAGGTCCAGCTTCCTGTTTAAAAACATCACCTGCAGATATCCCGCCACAGCAATGCCAAAGCTTATGGACACAATAAGTTTATATGGAAGCCTTGGCAAAAACATCGCTCCAACTGACAATATCACCGCCGACAGCACGGCAATCACAAGCATATGCCAAATAAATTCCTGATATAAAAAAGTAAATTCCGTCACATTTGCAAAAAATATTTCTGAAGGACCAAATACCAAAAGCATAAAACTAAGCAGAAAAAAACTTAAAAACGCTTTTAAAAATGTTTTTCCTTTGCTGTTATCCTTCTTTATTTCCCTCTTCATTTCTACTCTCCTTTGTGCATTATTTCTGCTTTGCACTTTTGCATAGTTCCAATTTCCGCAATGCTGCTTTGCAATAAGATACTACTATATCCTTCCAAAAATAGGATGTCTTTGCCCGGATAAAATCCTTTTTGGAAATCTTACAACTTTTGGCAAACTTCCTCCCCTTGCCAAACTTTACAATATATTCCTTCAAAAAAAATGTCTTGCAGCGCTCGTTTTCCCACAGTCGGTACGTCTCATACATATATAGATAATCGTTAAAAATCCGTTCGTCCTTGTCAGAAAAAGAATGTGTATACTGCTCCTCATGCATTCCAATAGATATGAGCGGCCGGTCCGTCGAGACAAAACGAGGGTTTTTACTGAAAAGCCGCATATACAGCACCATATCAGATGCCCAGTTACTCTTCTCGTCAAACATAATGCCATTTCTGCGGTAAATGGTATCGCTGGGCGCGCCGATTTCATTGCCTAGAAACAGATTCCGCCAGTCTTCCTGCAGGCGGGGAATAAAATCTTCGGACACCTTGCGCTTATAACTTTCCCGCGCGGATACCTGCATACTGTTAGAAAAGGCAAGCCCCGCTTCCGGGTTTTCATCCAGCATCCTTACCATTTCCGCAAGGCTTTCCGGATAGGTAAACCAGTCGTCCGAAAACATAATTTTGATATATTCTCCCTGCGCCATGGCAATGGCCGCATTCCAGTTGAAAATATGTCCCAGATTTTTGCCATTATGCACATAACGGATTCTCTCGTCCAAAAGCCCGCTCACCAGGTCGGCAATCTCCATTCCATCGGAATCGTCGGTTATATTGACCTCGTAATCCGTATACGTCTGCTCCTGTATAGAATCCAGCAGACGCTTTACTTCTTTTACATTATTGTAAACAGGTACACAGATAGATACCTTAGGCATTGTCTGCTCTCCTCTCTCTTACTATTTCATTCGCAGAACTTTTTTAACGGTGCGTTTGCAAAATACCACCGTCTTCCTGAAACCGTTTCTTACATTTTTCCTAAAATGTCGAAAAGCTGCTTCCGTCTTTGTTTCATCCTGTTTCATCAGATGTGCATACGCTTCCCTGTGTGTCCTGATATACTCCGGAAAACTTTCGTCAATCGGCACCTGCACAAATATGGCGTCTCTTCCGAAAATATCCTCACCATCTTTAATCTTATCGTCCACCTCGGACAGCACAGCCCTATTGTTGTATTCCTGATGCGCTGCAGAACGCACCTTTTCCGCAACACGCTTTTTGACATCCTTCTCCCCTCTGCCGCCCATATAGCCAAAATGCCAGCCGCCGTCATCCACACGGACGCCAAATTCCTTGCACTTAGGCCAGCGCAGCTCGCCGAGAGGCATTGTCTTTGCCACCTTATAGCTGCACACCTTGCTGCCCAGCCATTTCTTCCGTTCCACGCCTTCAAACTCACCGCAGTACGCCAGCAGATTTCCCGACACTTCTTCCATATTCAGATAACAGTAAAAAAGCCGCTGCGCCAGATGAAATACCTTATCCTGTGCGCCGTCTTCATTCCTCCGGATTTTTTCTATGATTTCCTTTACTTTTTCGGGATTAGGGATTTCATCTAAATCGCTGAAGATAATAATATCCTCATCTGTGCAGCCTGCAAGTCCCCGTCCTACTGCATTTTTTTGAAATGTGTCTCGGTCATGTGTATAGCCTTCAGGCGTATCATCCACCACCACATGTATGATTTTATCCTCAAATTCCTTGAACAGCGCCTTGTTTTCCTCATAATACAAGGGCTTTTTCATACCGGAAAAGGTCTCCGTCGCCTCGCTTATGACAAACTTGTCCACAACAGGCGTCATCACATGAAGCCGAAGCTTTAAAATATCCAGTTCGTTAAAAAATTGAAAGCAATCATATACCATCGTTTGCATGCCTCGCTATTTTTTCCGGCAAAAGTTTGGGTATCCGGCGTTTGTTCCCATCCACTTATGAAACAAAAACGGCGTAATCCCTTCTATCTCCGGTATCATATTTTCATGCCCAAAATATTTTGCAACTTCCAGCGGCGCAATCTTCATGCCCTCTGCTTCTAACAGATGCCTGATTTTACAGCAAATAAAACCGTCCTCGTTATAGTATACCACACCATTTAATTCCTCGCCAACCCATGGAATATCTGCCTTTTTCGGAAAGTCCATCAGCCGCTTGCTGCGGATGGATACGCTGTTGCCCACACGGCAGAGGTTGCCATGAATATCGCGGTAAGTGGTAGTATCCCCCTCCTTTGGGAGCGGCCAGGGCGAGCCGATATAATCATATTCCAAAAATTCATCCCGCCACATTTCCGGATGCACCACGAACCCGTCATAATGCACCAGAAGCGCAAATTCCGTATCAACATAATCGCCCATATTGTAGACCGTCTCATAATTAAAACGGTTGATATCGCTCAGTTTGTCAATATGTCTGTACGCAATATCCTTCGGCAGAAAAAGAGGCTTTCTATGCGTCACCAGTACCGCCGCTCCAAAATCAATCCCCCGCATACTGTACTGCATCGCCTGAATTGTTTCTTTTACCTTAACGCTTGTCATGGCAATCAAAGTGATTTGCGGTAATTGAAGTTTTCCATTTATGATTTCTGCCATTGTTTCCTCCTCACGATTTCTGCGCCCACCATCCCAAAAAGGGTAATCAAAGATATCAATTCCGACAACCGCCACGTCAAAGGCTCCTTAAAATATATTGTAACCTCTCCGCAATACCCTGCCGGAATTTCCGCACGGACCACATTGTTTTCACCTAAAGATACCTCTGTGTAAGCGGCTTTCCCGTTTAAACCACCTCCGCCTATCTCGCAGCGATACCAGTCATTATACAAAAGCGGCACCTCCACCCAATCTGCAAAATCAGATGTGTTTTCCACTTCCATAGAAACCGTAAGATACTCTTTTTCATAGGACACAATTTTTGTATATTCCCCTGTCGCCGTCTTTGCAGAATTTATTAATTCCAAATCTGTCCCCGGATATGCGAACACATTGCAGAAATAATCCGACTTCCCCAGCGATGCCGTATCCAGCAGTCTCGGTCCGTTAATCAAGTGAATGCGATTATCCAGCATATAAAAGCAGCCAATCAGACCAAACGCAAAAATAACGGCACAAAGCTTTTTTATATTTCTCACGGATTTAAAATAGCGCAGTGCAAAAACCATTGTCACAGCGGCAAAAACCGTAGCAAGCGTGGAAAATCTTGTCGCAAATTGAATGTTGGCAATTACCATTCTCAAAAACACGAAATGCTCCGACAGCCAATCCCATGGAAAATACAATGTAGTCATCCACAAAGCAAGCAATGTAAATGCGAAGCAAACACTTCCTTTTACTTTTTTGCCTTGCTCCCTGCTGTGCAGCACAGCAAACAGATACAGCAGAAGGCCCCCTCCCAAAGTAAACCCAATGCCATATGCCATCTCACGGTATGTTCCAAGAGGCGCCATATAACTATCGCCAGTTCCCGGATAAAAGAGATTAAACAACTGCGAAATGTGAGCCCCCCATGTCTGAATATGGACTGCTTCATTGGACGCATGACCGATTCCCACCTTGCCCATTGCCGTCAAGCATGGAAACAAAAAGCCGGCATTCAGCAGAGTCGTGTAAACCACTGTCTTTGCAAGCCCCAGAAACCTTTTGAAACACCCTTTTCCAAAAATTTTTCTCACATAGACAACGCACGCGAGCA